>DATMOQ010000264.1:0-2647 GCA_035568195.1 Gemmatimonadales bacterium | reverse complement strand
GCCACCTCGCCGGACAGTCTCAGTGGCGCCCACCGCTCTGTCCGTTACAGCTCGTCGGCCAATTCCTGCGCGTTGCTGATGTGCGTCCCGACGAATTCGACCTCATGCCCACCGGCCAGGAGGCGCGACCCGACCGCGTGGCCCATACGTCCCGGTGCCCATGATCGTGATGATCGTGACCTTCACTCGTCCGCTCCGGTTCAGGTTCGTCCGGCGCCGCGGCCGTCACCACGAGGACCACCCGGCGCAGGCGTAGCAGCCCGGGGGCGACCTCCTAGGCGACTGCGTCCTCCGCGTCATCGGGCAGGCCGAGACCGTGGCTGCGGTCTCTTCACCCTGCCACTCGTCATAGCCGTCCAACCCGTAGTGCTTCACACATTCGGCGTTCCAGCGCGGGCGTGAACTCCTCTCCCAGGTTCATGCTCGGCGCATCCTTGACCTGTGCCGTGGCCAGCGGGAGCTGGGCCTCCCCGTTGAAGTTCAGAAACCCTCGATGAGCGGAACCAGGGTGTGGCGCCGTCCGAGGAGCCCAGTGCTCACCGCGGCCCAGGCGGGGCGCCCGGTCTGGCGGTCGATGAAGATGTCCTCGATCGTCCCGCTCTCGGCGCCCTCCCGGTCGACCACCGGCGCGGCGCGCAGATCTTCGACGTGGTTCAGCTGAAGTCCCAAGGCATCTCCCGTATCGAGCGTCGACACCTGTCCTAGGCCAGTCGGCACCCGGGCAAGGCAGGGCCAACGGCACAGGGCGGTGCCGGGACAAGTCCGGCGGTGGGTGGGGCTACTACGGGCGTCGGCTCCGGGCGCGCCAGTGCCCAGGCAGCTCAGGATGCTCCAGGAACAGGGTGTGGTCGGAGACGCGTGCCTCCCAGTGGCGGGGCTCAGCCGGACGAGCGACAGCCGCGCTCCGAGAGCCGCGGGTCTGGACGGCGTTACAGCGTCCGAGCCGGAGAAGCAGGCGGGGCCGATCCTGATCACCTACAACGGCTCACCGGCGGCGCTGCGCGCCCTCGTCCTAGTGACGTGGCTGCTCGCCGAGCGCCGCACCTGCCGCTGGTCGCGTGGACGAGCGGACTCGGACGCGAACTGCTTGAGGTCCCGCCTGTCCCGGGACTCCCGCCGGCCCAGATCGACTCCACACGGTCCAGGAGATCACGAGGGGCGGGCCGAGACCGCACGCTGGATCGACCGCACGGTCGGCGCCATCGCGCGCGGCGCGGGTTTGGAGACGGAGGTCTCGCTGTCGCCGAGCTGCCGCAGATCGCCGTCTCAGAGACGATCTTCTGGGTCGCGTGCGAGCGAGACTGCTGCGCCGTGCACGTCGCCGCCCGCGCCCCGCGCCCCGCTCGTCATAGCCCAGGCCGAACGCTGATCCGGCCGGCGTCGGCCGCATGCCTGAGAGCCTCATAATCCCGTTCGTTCTGATCGGCATATCCGTCGGCAAAGGCGCACATCGCTCGGTCGAACGTGTTCCCGGCGCCGAGATAGGTGCCGATCGCGACCGCGTCGCCTGAGCGTGCGTGAGCACGAGCGAGGGCCCAGCCGCACAACTCGCCGTAGCGGCCGAGGGCGTCCGGGTCGAGCACGTCGACGGGAGCAGAGCCCTTGCCGTCCCACAGCTGGCGAACGTAGAAGTCGCGGTTGACGCCGTCGATCCACTCGGTTGTCCGGATCCACCCCAGCATGATGTCGCTAGCCGCCTGCATCAGCCGCTGGCCCTCCACCACGCGTTGGCCGTGGTTCTCGAACTCGCTGCGGCCGAGATACGGCTCCAGTACCGACGCCTCGGCCTCCTTCATCTGCAGGAACAGCGGGTCGCGGTCATCGCGGCCGAGCATCAGCATGATCCAGGCCCGCGTGCCCACGCTGCCCACCCCCACGACCTTGCGGGCGGCGTGGATGTATCGGTATCGCTCAAGAAGCCTCCGCCGGTCCCGTGGCAGCGTGCGGCGGTAGTAGTGCAGGACGGCGTCGACCGCCGCCGCGAGTGTCTCCGGGTCATCCGCGTGGGCAAGCGCTTCAATGGGGACAATCAGCGGTGGATCGTGGACGATCCGCGGATGCCCGTCCACCACCCGTGTGAGCTTGGCGAACGCACGCAGTGAGTCCTTCGCCCGCGCCTTGGCGATGTTGCGTTCAAAGTACCTGAGCTGCTTCCGGCTGACCCGCGATGCCCACTCCCGGACGATCTCCTCGAGGTCGCGATCGAGGTGGACGTACCAGAGTTCCAGTGTCCGCAGCTCCGCGAAGCTGCGCATGGCCTCCCGGTAGGAGCGCGCGACGGCGAGATCGACGGACCGCCGCGCGACCCCATCGAAGCCGCGATCGCGTCCGGCGACCTCAAAGCTGGCGACCAGGCGCTTGACGTCCCACTCAAACGGGCCGGGGAGCGTCTCGTCGAAGTCGTTGATCCCGAACACGAGCCGGCGGTCCGGACCGGCGAATGTGCCGAAGTTGGAGAGGTGGGCATCACCGCACAGCTGGGCCTTCAGGGCCGTACGGGGCTCCTGGGCGAGGTCCCAGGCCATCACGCACGCGGCCCCCCGGTAGAACGTGAACGGCGAGACGAGCATGCGGCCGTACCGGATGGGGATCAGCTCCGGCAGACGGGTGCTCGCCTGCTCCTGGAGCAGCTCAATCGGATCCGGCC
>DATMOQ010000263.1:0-13819 GCA_035568195.1 Gemmatimonadales bacterium | reverse complement strand
GTGGTGGACGCGCTGCGACAGGGGGCCGACATCGTCATCACCGGGCGGGTGACGGATACCGGTCTCACGCTGGGCCCCCTGATGCACGAGTTCGGGTGGCGGGCCGACGACTGGGACCGGCTCGCCGCGGGGACCGTGGCGGGGCACACCATCGAATGCGGGGCGCAGGCCAGCGGCGGGAACGACCTGGCGGACTGGGGCCGGGTGCCGGACCTGGCGAACGTGGGCTACCCTATCGTCGAAGCCCGCGCCGACGGCACCTTCGCCATCATCAAGCATCCCCGCACCGGGGGGAAGATCAGCGTCGCCGGCGTGACGGAGCAGCTGGTCTATGAGATGGGCGACCCGCACTCCTACATCACGCCCGACTGCGTCGCCGACTTCACCAGCATCCGGCTGAAACAAAAAGGGAAGGATCGGGTCGAATTCTCAGGGATCAAGGGCAAGCCGGCCACCGACAAATACAAGGTGTCCTGCGCGTACTTTTACGGGTACAAGGCGGTCGGAACGCTGGTCTACGCGTGGCCGGACGCCTACCGCAAGGCCCGCGCGGCCGACCAGATTCTCCGGAAGAGGATGAAAGACCTGGGGCTCTCGTTCGAGGCGGTGCTGACTGAGTTCGTGGGGGTCGATGCGACGCACGGACCCCTGGCCGGTCCACCCGCGCCCGACCTGGCGGAAGTCCAGCTCCGGGTGGGGGTCCGCGCGCCAGACCAGGCGCCCGTGGAGCGCTTCACCCGGGAGATCGCGCCGTTGATTCTGAACGGGCCACCTTCCGTCACCGGATTCGCCGGGGGACGGCCCAAGCCCGAGGAGATCGTGGCCTATTGGCCGGCCCTCCTCGACAAGCGGGAGGTCACTGCGTCCGTCGACCTGGTGCGGGTATGAAGAAGCGGGGCAAGGCGGCGCTGGTACCGCTGGTGGAGATCGCCCATGCGCGCTCCGGCGACAAGGGCGACACCGCCAACGTCGGCCTCATTGCCCGGAAGGCGGAGCATTATCCCGTGCTGGTGCGGGAAGTGACCGCCGCCCGGGTCCGGCGTCATTTCAAGGGCATCGTCACGGGACCGGTCGAGCGCTTCGAGCTGCCCAACCTGCGGGCGCTCAATTTCCTCCTGCATGGCGCCCTCGACGGGGGCGGGACCATTTCCCTCAAGACCGACGCGCAGGGCAAGGTGTTCTCCACGGCCCTGCTGCGGCTGCGGATCAAGGTGCCCCGCTCCCGGTGAGCGATCGCGTCCTGGCGACCCTGACGGATGGCATTCTGACGGGCACGCTCAACCGCCCCGACAAGAAGAACGCCATCGACGCTGAGATGATGGACGAGCTCGGCGCGCTGCTCGACCGGGCCGACCTCGACGCCGCGGTGCGCGTGGTGGTGATCCGGGGCGCCGGGCAGGACTTCTGCGCCGGGATGGATCTGAAGGAGCTCCTGGCATCGGCGGATCAGACCGTGGAGCAGAACCGGGCCGCCGCGCTGCATTTCGGGCAGCTCTTCGTCAGGATGCGCGCGCTGCCCAAGCCCGTGGTGGCAGTGGTGCAGGGGCGGGCGCTGGCAGGCGGATGCGGCCTGGCCACGGCGTGCGATCTGGTGCTCGCGGCCGAATCGGCCCAGTTTGGCTATCCGGAGGTGCAGCGAGGGTTCGTGCCGGCACTCGTGATGAACATGCTGAAGCGGGCCGTGGGGGAGAAGATCGCGTTCGACCTGGCCGCCACCGGGCACCTGCTCAATGCGGCCGAGGCGCACGCGGTGGGCCTCGTGTCGCGGGTGTACGAAGACTCCGACTTCGAGGAGCAGGTGAGCGACCTGCTCCGCACCATCGCGGAAACCAGCAGCACCGCCCTCGCCTTTACCAAGCGCCAGTTCTATCAGCTGGACGGCGTGCGGTTCGAGGCCGGTATCCAGCTCTCCGCCGACGTCAATGCCGCCAGCCGCGCCACTCCCGATTTCCGGGCCTCCATCGCCAAGTTCCTGAAACGATGACGGAACGCCCCCGGGGATTCGGGCAGCCGCAGGCGGCGGCTGATCTCGTCAAGAACATCATCAAACAGAAGGTCGATGATGCGAAGCAGGCCAAGGTCGAAGCGCAGCATGCGCGCACGCGCAAGAGCCGGACACCGCTGATCCTGAGCCTCCTGCCCGTGCTCGTCGGCCTCACGGCGTGGAACGTGGTTCACGCCGGTCCGCCCCGCTCGACCATCACCGCCACCGATCGCATCGCGTCCCTCAAGTTTCAGATCTACATCGCCGCCGAGGCCATCGAGGCCTACCATTCCGCGCACGGAGCATTTC
The DNA here is from genome assembly GCA_035568195.1 of Gemmatimonadales bacterium. Classification (GTDB taxonomy): domain Bacteria; phylum Gemmatimonadota; class Gemmatimonadetes; order Gemmatimonadales; family GWC2-71-9; genus 40CM-2-70-7. The sequence goes on along the minus strand of DATMOQ010000263.1, from coordinate 11,526 downwards.
CGCGCACCCTGACGGAGATCGGAGCGGATTGGCCGGGACTGCATTACGTGCCGGCGGAGACCACCTGGAACATCGTGGGGCGGGTCGACACGCTGGCGGTCACGTACCAGCGCGGCCAATCCCTGGCGCCATTCTCCTCGGCGTACCAGTCGCTGCAGCGGAGGAAGAAGTGACACGCCGGGCGGGATTCACCATCATCGAGCTCTTGATCACGCTGATCATCATCGGGATCCTGGCGAATATCGCCATTCCCATGCTGCGGGTAGTGAAGACGCGCGCCGACGCCGCCCGGGTGTTGTCCGACTTCGACATCATCCGCGGCGCAGCCTACGATGTCTTCGCGTCCCACGACAGCTTTCCACCCAGCGGCAACTTCGGGCAGGTACCCCCCCAATTCGCGCAGTCGCTTCCCGCGGGATTCCAGTTCCAATACAAGGACGTGAACTACCGCTGGCAGCTGCTCGGCACTCCGCAGGGGAATCCGTTGTCTCCCGGGCAGCCCCTGCTGGGGCTCGAGGTTCAGAGCGCGAACACCGAGCTGATGAACGCCATCTTTGCGGGCTATCACGGCGCCCTCGCCTTCGGCGGGCCAAACGACTTCACCCTCGTCATCGAGTGACACGCCGCCCCGGCCGGGGCGCGTCATCCAGATCAAGGCGGCGCTCGGCGGCATGGGTCTCCTGCTGGGCCTGGTCGGCATGAGCCTCCATCGCTCCGGTCTGGTGCTGGCGGCCGTGGCGTGCCTGGCCCTGGCGTTCCTCCTGCGTTTTGCGGGCCGCCGGTGATCCGCAATCCCGGCGCCGTGTTGCTGGTGTCGTGCTACGAGCTGGGACACCAGCCCCTGGCCACCGCGTACGCCGCCGCGTTTCTCCGGCGCGACGGATTCCAGCCGGCGCAGCTCGATCTGGCACAAGACACCCTGACCGCCGAGATCGCCCGGCGGGCGGAGGTGATCGCCTTCTCGGTGCCGATGCACACCGCGCTGCGCGTCGGCGTCGAAGCCGCCCGCCGGGCTCGCGCGCTCAATCCCGCCGCCGAGATCGGATTCTTTGGACTCTACGCCTGGCTCAACCGCGACTATCTGCGCGATGGACTGGCGGACTGGGTGCTGGCAGGGGAGTCCGAGGAGGCGCTGGTCGCCCACCTGAAGGAGCGCGGGCCGGACCCGGTGGCCCTGCCGGAGGCGCCGGTGCTGCGCCGGCTCGACTACCCGGTCCCGTACCGGGAAGGGCTGCCGTCACTCGACCACTACGTGATGCTCGAGCACCAGGGCCGGCGCGTTCCCGCCGGGTATGTCGAAGGCAGCCGCGGATGCCTGCATCTGTGCCGTCATTGCCCCATCCCGCCCGTGTACGAGGGTCGCTTTTTCGCCATCCCGGTCGAAACGGTGCTCGCCGACGTCCGGGCGCAGGTGGAGGCGGGCGCCGGGCACATCACCTTCGGCGACCCCGACTTTCTGAACGGTCCCGGCCACGCCCGCCGGCTGGCGGAGGCGCTGCACCGCGAGTTCCCGTCCCTCACCTTCGACTTCACGGCCAAGGTGGAGCACCTGCTCCGCCATCGCGCGCTCCTGCCCGAGCTGGCGAACGCGGGAGCGCTGTTCGTGGTGTCCGCGGTCGAGTCCCTGAGCGACACGGTGCTGGCGCATCTCGAAAAGGGGCACACGGCCGCCGATGTGTTCGAAGCGCTCACGCTCACGCGGCAGGCCGGAATCGCGTTGCGGCCTTCGCTCGTGGCGTTCACGCCCTGGACCACGTTGGACGACTATGTGGAGCTGGTCGAATTCGTCGCGGACCACGGTCTGACGCGTCACATCGACCCCATCCAGCTCGCCATCCGGCTGCTCATTCCCCCGGGGTCGGGACTCCTGGAGCGCTCCGCGATCCAGCCGTTCCTGGGACCGCTAGACCGCGCCCGGCTGGGGTATCAGTGGACGCACCCCGATCCCCGGATGGATGGCTTGTTCGCCACGGTGACCGGCCTGGTGGAGCGGGGGACGAAGGATGGGGATGCTCCCGAGGCCATTGTGGAAACCATCCGGGCGGCGGCGCTGAGCGTGCGCGAGGGACGGCGGGTTCCGCCGCGGCCGGTATCCCCCGCCGGGGCCGATGTTCCGCGGCTTACCGAGGCATGGTTCTGCTGCGCCGAGCCGGCGCCGGAGCAGCTCGTCACGCTCAGGTAACGGATTCCGGGCTGGTTTTCCACCCTGATTCACATCTGGAAGCACCCTCACAACCCGTCCCCAGCCTGAAGGCTGGGCCCGATAGTGCACTGCGCTTAAGCGCAACGTACCACAGGGCCCAGGCTTACAGCCTGGGTATATTCCAGGAGCCTCCACAACCCAGGTACCTATGAGCAGTCTGCACGTGCCGATGTACGACCCCACGCTCGTCCAGCCCATGCGCGAGGAGCTCACCCGCCTCGGCTTCGCCGAGCTGCGGACGCCTGAGGAAGTCGATCAGGTGATGGCCGCTCCCGCCGACACCACGCTGGTGGTGGTCAACTCCGTGTGTGGCTGCGCCTCCGGACGCGCCCGCCCCGCCACTGCCATGGCGCTCCGGGGCACCAAACGGCCGGCGCGTCTCTTGACCGTGTTCGCCGGGCAGGACGCGGAAGCGACCGCCCGGGCCCGCGGTTACTTCACGCCCTATCCGCCGTCGTCTCCCCAGATCGCCCTGTTCAAGGATGGCAAGCTGGTGTTCATGCTCGAGCGAAAGAACATCGAGGGCCGGACACCGACGGACATCGCCGCCGATCTGAGCGGGGCCTTCGACCGGTTCTGCGCCTGATGGACGACGGCGCGAAGAAGCTCATCGTCGTCGGCGACCGGGTGCTGATCCTGCCGCAGGAGGGCGAAGAGCGCACCAACGTGGGCCTCTACCTCCCGGCCACCGCCCTGGAAGGACGCCAGGTGCAGGGGGGCCGCATCGTGGCCACCGGACCGGGGTCGCCCATGGCCGAGCCCGCTTCGATGGACGATGAGCCGTGGAAGATCCGGTCGTCGGACGTGAAGTACCTGCCCATGCAGGCGCGCATGAACGACTACGCGCTCTTCTTCCGGAAGGCGGCGGTGGAGATCACGTTCGAAGGGAAGACGTACCTGGTGGTCCCGCAGGCCGCCATCCTGGTGCTGGTCCGGGACGGCATGCCCCTGGACGACCTCGCGTAAATCGGGTCGGCTCTCGGGAAAACGAACCCCGCTCCTCTTGCGAGCGGGGTTTTTCTTTGGCGGATGACGCGATTTCCGGGCGGGCTCGCGCGAGCCCGCGCCCTCCTCTCCACGCACTTCGGGTACGGAGCCTTTCGCCCCAATCAGGTCCGGGTGCTGGGGCCCCTGCTGGCGGGGCGGGACGTCCTGGCCGTTCTGCCCACCGGAGCGGGGAAGTCACTCTGTTTTCAGATTCCGGCGCTGATGGGGGGCGGGCTCGCTCTTGTCCTCTCTCCCCTCGTATCCCTTATGCAGGACCAGGTCGGCGCCCTCCGGCGCCGGGGCGTACCCGCGGCCTTCATCAATTCGACGCAGACGCTCGAGCGCCGGCGAGCCGTGCTGAATGCAGTGCGCGCCGGCCAGGTCCGGCTCCTGTATTGCGCCCCCGAGCGGCTCCCCGCCCTCACGCGCCGGCTGTCCGCCTGGTCCGTCGCACCTACGCTCTTCGCAGTCGACGAGGCGCACTGCATCACGGAATGGGGGCACGAGTTCCGGCCCATCTACCGGGAGCTCGGCAAGTATCGATACCTCCTGGGAGACCCGCCGACCATCGCCCTGACCGGGAGTGCCACCGTGGGGGCCCGGGTCGAGATCTCCCGCGTGTTGCGGCTCAAGGACCCGGAGCAGGTGGTGGGGTCCTTCGATCGGCCCAACCTCCGGTTCACCACGCGCCTCGTTCCGGACGACCGCACCCGGTTCGCGCTGATCGCCGAGCGCATCCGCACGGCGACCGGCGCGACCATCGTCTACGCACCCACGCGCCGGCTGACCGAGCTGGTGACCCGGGCGCTCCGACTGCGGAGCCTGAACGCGGTGCCGTACCATGCCGGACTCACCGCACGGTTCCGGCGCGACACCCTGAAGGCGTTTCTGGAGGACCGCGTGGGCGCGGTGGTCGCGACCACGGCATTCGGCATGGGCATCGACAAGCCGGACGTGCGCACGGTGCTGCATTGGGGCCCCGCGCACACCCTCGACGGTTACTACCAGGAAGCGGGAAGGGCGGGGCGGGACGGCGGGCCGGCGGAGTGTCTCGTGCTGTGGCGGGACGGGGACCTGCGCTGGCCGGGAATCGCACCCGCAATGAAGACGTATCTCCAGCGGCGAGCTTGCCGACGGCGAATGTTGCTGCAGTACTTCGGCGAGTCGTTACGCCACTGCAGCGGTTGCGACGTTTGCGGCGGATGACTCACTGCGGTCGATTCCGCAATCCGCATTCCGCACTTGCTCCTAAGGGGTAGGAGCCACCCGATAGATGCGTCCCGACGCCATGACGACGTAGACTTCTCCCGCAGCGTCCTCACCGAACGACACGACATTGTCATTGACGAGGGGTGATGCCAGCGGCGTGAAGGCTTCCACCGGCACACCGCTTACGAGTTTGAACGCCCGCACCCATCCGCCACAGTAGTCCCCGTACAAGTAGACGCCGTCGAGCTCGGGGTACGCCGCCCCGCGATACACGTACCCCCCCGTTACGGCGCACGCCGGGTTGTGCGGGTACTCGAGGACTGGCTTGACCAGGCCCGCCGTGTCGCACACGGTCCGGTAGCAAGCATCCCCCTCCATGAGAGGCCAGCCGAAGTTCTTCCCCGCCGTCGCCGCGGGCAGACGGTCGATCTCCTCCCACACGTGCTGCCCCACATCGCCGATCCAGAGGTCTCCCGTCCGACGATCAAAGCTCCAGCGCCAGGGGTTCCGTAAGCCCCGCTGCCAGATCTCGGTCCGCCACCCGGTGCGTCCGACGAACGGATTGTCCGTGGGTACGCCGTACGGGTCGGCGGCATCGACATCCACGCGCAGGAGTTTCCCCAGGAACGCAGAGCTGTCCTGCGCCCGGCTCGTTTCGGCCGTGTCCACGTCGGCGTCCCCGTCGCCGACGGCGATGTAGAACTTGCCGTCGGGGCCGAAGGTGACCTGTCCGCCGTAGAGCACGGCGTTGGTCGCCTGCGGGACGTGCAGGATGGAATGCTCGGTGGCGGGATTGGCATGGTCGAACGTGAGGTCGGCGGTGAAACGGCTGACCTGCGTGGCGCCCGAGTGATCCACATAGTAGACGTAGACGAAACGATTGGCGGCGTACTGCGGGTGAAAGGCGATACTGTACACCCCGTATTCACCGGTCGCGCTGTCCGTGAGGCCCGTGAGGTTCAGGAACGCCGAGTCCTGCCGGACGCCATGTTTGCGCAGAAGGATGCGCCCGCCGCGCTCCACCACCAGGAGCCGGGACGTGTCCCCGGGCGGGGACGTCACGAACACGGAGAAATCGTAGCCCGAGTCCACGGGAACCAGGGCGGGTGGGGGGCCACTGGTCTCAGGGATCACCGGCGCCGACGAATCGTGGCAGGCGGCCAGGGCCAGGGCCCAGACTCCGACGAAGCGTCGAGTGATGCGATTCACGCGCAAAAAGCTAGCCCCTCCGTCTATATTTCAGAATGCACGACGACCTGTACTTCACGGAGTCGCACCTGCAGGTGCGCGAAATGGTGCGCGATTTCGCCCGTAACGTGGTGCGTCCGTCGGCCCGCGCGTACGATCTCGAGTCCAAGTTTCCCTGGGACAACATCAAGCAGATGGCGGACCTCGGTCTCTTCGGCATCCCGTGGCCCGAGGAGCTGGGTGGTTCAGGAATGGACTACCTGTCGTACATGATCGTGATCCACGAGATGGCGAAGGTGGACGCCAGCCACGCCATCACCATCTCCGCCCACACCACCCTCGGCACCTCGCCCATCGTGGACTTCGGCACGCCGGACCAGAAGAAGCGGTTCGTGCCTCTCCTGGCCACCGGCAAGGTGCTGGGCGGCTTCGGACTCACCGAGCCGGGAGCCGGCTCGGATGCCGGTGGCACGAAGACCATGGCGGTGGACAAAGGCGATCACTACGTCCTCAACGGGTCGAAGATCTTCATCACCCATGCCGGAGTCGGCGAGGTGTTCGTCGCCACCGCGCGTACCGACCCGTCCGCCAAGAAGACGCACGGCATCACCGCCTTCATCGTTACCAAGGACACCACGGACCTGGCGGAGACGGCGCGGGTGGGCACGGGGCACGACGCCGGCCTTCCCAAGACCCGCGGGGTCATGGCGGGGAAGAAGGAAGACAAGCTGGGCTGGCGGGCATCGGACACGCGGGAGCTGGTGTTTCAGGACGCCATCGTTCCCAAAGAGAACGTGCTGGGCCCGGTCAACAACGGATTCCGGCAGTTCCTGCATACGCTGGACGGCGGACGGATCGGGATCGCGGCGCTCTCCTTGGGGCTGGCCGAGGGCGCGCTGGAGGAGTGCGTGGCGTATACCTCGACGCGGAAGCAGTTCGGCCGTCCGGTGGCGAGCTTCCAGGGCGTGCACTTCGCCCTCGCGGATATGGCGACCGAAATCGAGTGTGCCAAGCATCTGGTGTTTCACGCCGCGTGGCTCAAGCAGCACGGGCATCCGTTCAAGCGGGAGGCGGCCATGGCCAAGCTCTACGCGTCCGAGCTGGCGATGCGCGCCACCACCAAGGCCGTGCAGCTGCACGGCGGGTACGGCTACACCACAGAGTATCCCGTGGAGCGGATGATGCGGGACGCCAAGATCTGCGAGATCGGCGAAGGGACGAGCGAGATTCAGCGGATCGTGATCGCCCGCCAGATGCTCGGCGACCTGATCGATTAGAGCTCAGGTGGTTTGTAGGGCCCCGGCTCGACGGTCTGCTCCTCCGGGTGCGACACTTCCTTGTGCAGATGCTCGAGCAGCTCGAGCTGCCGCTGTTGCAGGTGCCAGAGCTCGTGCCACTGTTTGAACCGCAGTGAATCCAGCTTGTCGTGGAGATCGCGAATCTCGATCTCCGCCATCAGGTTGATCTCGTAGTCCTGCTTGGCCTGCATGCGGTCCTTCTCCGACTGACGGTTCTGGCTCATCATGATCACCGGCGCCTGCAGCGCGGCCAGGGCCGACAGCACCAGGTTGAGCAGGATGAAGGGGTACGGGTCGAACGGTCTCTTCAGTACCAGGAAGGAATTGATCGTCATCCAGGTGACGAGAATCCCGCTGAAGATGATGATGAAGGTCCAGCTCCCGCCGAACTGCGCCACCTTGTCCGCGATGCGCTCCCCAACCGTCATCTGCGCTTCGAATTCCTGATTCACCAGCCGGCTCACCCGCCCCCGGCCGGCCAGCCGCGTAACCAGCGACTTTTCCATGTCCGAGATCTTGTCGAACTCGTCTTCGAGGTACCCGAGGAACTTCTTGGCGCGATACTGCTCCCGACAGTCTTCGCAGATGCCGCGCGTCCCGGGCCATTCCGGCCGGTCGCGCTTGATGAGGCTGACGATGGCGGGCTCGAGTTTCTGCGAACCGACCATGGTTTGGGCGTCGACGGACGTGCCGCAGAGGGAGCAGGTGACCTTGGCCATGCGGAAAAGCTACGCCACTCCGAGCACTCGGACCAGAAAGGCCCAGCGGTCGGCCTGCTCATCGATCATCTTGGCCACCGGTTTGCCGGCGCCATGTCCCGCTTTGGTTTCGATGCGGATGAGGGCCGGCGCCGGCCCCGCCTGGGCGGCCTGAAGGGCGGCGGCGAACTTGAACGAATGGCCCGGCACCACCCGGTCGTCGTGATCGGCGGTGGTGACCAGCGTGGCCGGATAGCGGGTTCCCGGACGGAGGTTGTGCAGGGGCGAATAGGCCAGCAGGGCGGGGAACTGAGTCGGGTCATCCGCCGAGCCGTACTCGGGCACCCAGGCCCACCCGATGGTGAACTTGTGGAAGCGGAGCATGTCCATCACGCCCACGGCGGGGAGCGCGGCTCCGAAAAGTCCGGGACGCTGAGTCAGGGCCGCGCCCACGAGCAACCCGCCATTCGACCCGCCGCCGATGGCCAGCCGGTCGGGGCGGGTGACCCGATTGGCGATGAGCCACTCCGCCGCCGCGAAGAAATCATCGAACACGTTCTGCTTCCGCTCGAACATTCCCGCTTCGTGCCACGCTTCGCCGTACTCGTTGCCGCCCCGGAGGACGGGCATGGCAAAGACGCCCCCCAGCTCGAGCCAGCCCACGATCCCGGCCGAGAACGCCGGGGTCATGTTCACGCCGAACCCGCCGTAGCCGTACAGGTACACCGGGGCGGCACCGTCCGCGGGGCGATCGCGCCGACCGGTGATGAACATGGGCAGCTCGGTGCCGTCTTTCGAGCGAACGAACACCTGGCGGGTCTCGTAGAGGGAGGCGTCGAACGCCACGGCGGGGATCCGCCAGAAGGTGGTGGTCCCGCCGTGCACCTCGTGAGACATGATCGCCGTCGGAGTGAGGAACGACGTGAAGGCGAAGTACAAGGTGGTCGCGCGGCGATCGCCCGAGAGCTCGGCAATGGACCCCAGGGACGGCAGCTCGACCGGCGGGAGCTCCTCGCCCGTCAGCCGGAACCGGCGGACCCGCGCGTGCGCGTGGTGGAGGTAGCCGGCCACCACGACGTCCTGAATGAGATGCGCGGATTCGAGCACGTCGGCCTGTTCCGGAATGATGAGTCCCGGCTCGCGGTCGGGGGCCCGGGTGTCCATCCGCAAAACCTTCCGCCGGGGCGCATCCTTGTCGGTGACGAGGTAAAACACCGAGGCGTCATTGCCCAAAAAACCCCACGCCGCGTCGAAGGCGTCGAGCAGCGGGACCACGGGAGCGGTCAGCTTCGGCGCGAGGGGGTCACCCAGGTCCACGTAGTAGAGGCGGTTCCGGCGATCGGTGCCGAGCCAGATCGACAACACCAGATACCGCCCGTCATCGCTCACGTCGGCGGCCACGCCCCAGTCGGGCTGGTCCGGACGCTCGAAGATCAGGAGGTCCTGATCCTGCGCGTTCCCCACCCGGTGGTAGTAAAGCTTGTGATTCTTGTTGACCTCGAGCAGGGGATCGGCGCCCCCCGGAACGGGATACCGGCTGTAGAAAAAGCCGGCGCCGTCGTGGGTCCAGGCGATCGAGGAGAACTTGACCCACTGGAGCCGGTCCGCGAGGTCCCGGCCCGACTGGACCTCCCGGAGCCTGATCTCGTTCCAGTCGGATCCGCTCTCCGAGACGGAATACGCCAGGAGCCGCCCGTCCTCGCTTACCGCGGTCACGCCGAGTGCGGTGGTGCCGTCGGTCGAGAGCAGGTTGGGATCCAGCAGCGTGACGGGGGGGCCGTCGAGGGCGTCACTCCGGTAGAGGACCGCCTGGTTCTGGAGGCCGTCGTTCCGGAAGTAGAACCAGCTGCCCCCTTTGAGGGCCGGAACGCCGAAGCGCTCGTAGTTCCAGAGCTCCGTCAGCCGCCGGTGGATGCTCTGGCGGGCCGGGATTCCCTCCAGGAAGCCGAACGTAATGGCGTTCTGCGCCTCCACCCAGGACCGCGTCTCGGGGCTCTCGACCTCCTCCAGCCACCGGTAGGGGTCTTCCACCCGGGTGCCGTGATAATCGTCCACCTGACCGGATTTCCGGGTGGGTGGGTAGTGGAACGGGGGAGCGCCGGGGCTCGTAGGGTTTGGGGGGGAAGCGCCCATCTGGGCCCGGAAGTTATTCGGATTGACGTAACTTACAAGGCCGCTTACATTTACCGCATGCTTGGGACCTCGGCTCCGTTCGCGTCGTTGACGCGCCTCCTGTCGCCCGCCGCGGGCGCCCGGGTCCATCCGCTTTCGCGCCATTCCGGTCTTTCGGGCTCTGCCTCATCCAGTGATTGCTGGAACCACCTTGGGACCCCCACGGGCTGCTGGCCGGTCGGGGGCGTAAAGGATTCGTGCTTTGAAGCGAGAAATACTGATCAGCGGGAGCCAGCGGGAAACCCGCGTGGCCATTCTCGAGGACGACCGTCTTGTTGAATTGCTCGTCGATCGTCCTGATGCCCGGCGCTCCGTCGGAGACATCTACCTCGGTAAGGTAGAAGCCGTTCTTCCCGGCATTCAGGCTGCGTTCCTGAATATCGGCGCCGACAAAAGTGCATTCCTCCATGCTTCCGACTTGATCGAGTCGGAGGATGAGGACGAGCCCGGTGAACCCGAAGACGTCGATGACGAGCCGGAGAACGGCGACGGAGCGGGGAACGGCGATGGCGCCCCCGTTCCCGCCGGCGCGACGGCCCAGGCCGCCGAGGGGCGTTCCGGACCCACGCGGGGATCGCGTGGGGGTAACGGTGGTGGCCGGCGCGGTCGGCGTCCCTTGCCGAACATCCAGGACGAGCTGAAGCGCGGCCAGACCAAGCTCGTCCAGGTCATCAAAGAGCCCATCAGCACCAAGGGTCCGCGCGTCACCGCGCAGATCTCCCTGCCCGGTCGCTTCCTGGTCTACATGCCGTTCGCCTCGAAGGTCGGCGTCTCCCGCAAGATCGAGAACCGGGAGCAGCGGGCCAAACTGCGGGAAATGGTCTCGCGTCTGGTGCCCAAGGACGAAGGCGGCTGGATCATCCGCACGGTGGCCGACGATCTGACCGAAGAGAGCTGCAAGCGGGAGATCGACCACCTGGTCGGGCTCTGGAACAAGATCGTCCGCAAGAGCAAGTCGGTCCGCGCGCCGGCGCTGGTGCAGCGGGAGACCAGTCTCACCCGGGGCATCGTGCGCGACCTGTTCTCCGACAAGGTCGATGGGCTCCTGGTGGACTCCAAACAGCTCTACAACGAGATCGAGCAGTACCTGGGGCAGATCGACCCCGGCCTCCTCGACCGGGTCAAGCTGTATCAGCAGGAAGCGCCCCTCTTCGACGAATACGACATCGAGACCGAAATCCGGGGGCTCTTCACCCAGCGGGTGGACCTGCCCACGGGCGGCTACATCATCATTCAGCCCACCGAAGCGCTGGTCTCGATCGACGTGAACACCGGCCGGTATACGGGCAAGAAGGACCCCGAAAGCACCATTTTCCGGACGAACATCGAAGCCGCGCGCGAAGTGGCGCGGCAGCTCCGGCTGCGGGACGTCGGCGGCATCATCGTGGTCGATTTCATCGACATGGAGACCCGCGGCAACCGGGACAAGGTGCTGCACGAGCTCCGGACCCACCTGGGGCGTGATCGGGCCCGGACCAAGGCCTATGCCGTGTCCGAGCTGGGGCTGATCGAGATGACCCGCCAGCGCGTGCGGCCCTCCCTCTGGCAGTCCATCACCACCGAGTGCCCGACCTGCTCCGGCACGGGGCGGGTCTTCCGGCCCGAAGTCGTGGTCCGGCGGATGGAGCGGTCCCTCAAGCGGGCCGGCGCCGACCACAAGGAGCGCCAGCTGGCGGTCCGCCTGCATCCCGAAGTGGCCATCTACCTGGTGGAGCAGGAGCCGAACTTCCTGCGGCAGCTGGAAAAGCAGACCGGCCTGGTGCTGGAGGTC
>DATMOQ010000262.1:0-3010 GCA_035568195.1 Gemmatimonadales bacterium | reverse complement strand
GTCGAGATACTGGGCCGCGTAGACCCATCCCGAGTCGGCCCGGTAGACGAAGTTGGACCGCGCGCCCGTGGCGTGGACCTCCCGCTCCTTCAGGATCTCGGCCTTCCGCACCGACGTCACCGGCGCCAGCTCGCCGATCCCCACGCCGACCCCGAACGCCACCACCGAGACGATCAGCAGCGGGAAGATGATCCGGTAGAACGACACGCCCGAGGCCTTCGCGGCGGTAAGCTCGGAATGCCGGTCCAGCGTGCCGATGGTGAACACGGTGGCGAAGAGCACGGCCGCCGGCAGCACCAGGAACATCATCTCGGGCATGTAGAAGATGTACGCCAGCGCGATCTGCCCTTTCGTGAGCCCCGCGGCCAGGTAGTGACCGAGCTTGTCGGTGATGTTGATGACGATGGCCAGGATGGGGAATCCCAGCATCACCACCGTGAAGACACGGGCCCATTCCTGCAAAACGTACTTGTCGAGGGTCCTCATGCGCGCCGCCGGCGGAGCCCGGCGAACCATCGGGCGACTCCCCACGATCCGCCGCGCGCGTGCCCGCCTTCGTGCCGCACCAGCCAGAGCAGACCGGCGCCCACGACCGTGAAGATCACGTTGGGAGTCCACATCGCGAAGAACGGAGAGACGATGAGCCGGTCGCCCAGCTCCTCGCCGCCGATCAGTCCGATGTAGTAGACGGCGAACACGCCCACGCTCACCCCGATCACGAGACCGGCGCCCCCGCGCGAGAACCGGAGCGCCAGCGGGAACCCGAGCAGGGCGAACACGAAGCAGGCGGCGGAGATGGCCAGTTTCTTCTGGATCTCCACCTCATAGGTCGCCGCCCGCTGCAGCGCGCCCCGTTGCCGGACCGCGCCGCCCAACCCGGCGCCGGGCGTGAGGCCCAGCTCGGGACGGCGCTGGACGGCGGGCTGCATGATGACCGGCTGCGGGGGCTTGACTACGGGCGTCTGCGCCCGGGCCTTCGGCGGCGGGCTCCCGTGGATGCGATGCTCGGGAAGCAGGGGGCGCACCGGGACCTGCGCGTGCGCTTCCCGCGGCAGGATCACGGACGCCAGGCGCCCCAGCATCCCGCAATACCATCCCGGCAGGGTGTCCGCGCGCAAGGAATCGACCATCCCCGGCGGGATGGCGACTCCGCCCAGCCGGCCCAGGTCCCGGAGCACCTGCGCGCGCCCCTCCAGGGGCGCCCGGGAGGCGTCGAGCCGGGCCAGCGCGACCTCCCGCGCCATCTCGCAGCTGCTCATTTCGCGCTCCCCGCGAAAATCGTCATCCGCCGAGCGTTCCAGGCTGTTGCTGACGCCGGCCACCCGGATCTGATTGATGTGGAAGAAGGTCCGGTTGAACTGGAGGGGCTCGGCCCGCTTCACTTCCCGGATGTCGCCGTCCAGCAGGGTCAGGTACAAATCAGTACCCCCGGGGGTATAAGCCATGCGGCCTGAGTCAGCGGTGATGATTCGCCGCCGCTCCGGGTCCCCCAGCTCATAGATCGTGACGTCCGAGAGACGGTTCGTGGCCGGATCGATCCGCGCCGCGCGCAGGAAGAATTGTCCCTGCACGACTTCGTTGATGACCTCCTCCTTCAACGCGAAGGACGGCTTCTTGCGCTGGATGTCGACGAGCAGGGTGCGGAGGTGGTGATTGGACCGGGGGAGCAGCTGATCGTTCCAGGCGAAGGCCAGGACCGACAGGACGGCGGCGCCCCCGAGTACCGGAGCCAGGAGCCGGCCGACCCCGATCCCGCCCGCCTTCATGGCGGTGATTTCGTTGTCGGACGCCAGGCGGCTCACGGTGTGCAGGACCGCGACCAGCACCGCCATCGGGATGGTCATCGCGACGATGAACGGCACCGAGAGGAGGAATACCTCGAGGATGACGCCCCAGGGCAGTCCCTTGCCCACGAGCGACCCGAACTGCTTCGCGACCTGGTTGAGGAGGAGAAGCGCCGTCAGGGCGCCGAGTGCGAAGCCCAGCGGTGCGAGGTGCTGGCGGAGGATGTAGCGACTGAGGATGCGCACGGTGAGTCGGGTCATTATATTCGGAAGTCCAAGTCTCTACAAGGGATGCGTCTCACCGCCTCCGCCGTCACTCTCCTCGTCATCACCTTGGTACCCTCAGCGCGGGCGCAGGAACCGGCGTCCGACACGGGTGCCGCGTTCGCGTTTCCAATCCCTCCCGCCTTCGCGCTCCTTCCCGCGCCGACCAGCAGCGCCGTCCGCGCGGGGGGACGGTACGGCCCGAGGACGACGCCGCGCGCGGTGGCCAACGCCTGGGTGGCGCAGGTCCGGCTGAGCCTGGCGAGCCCCGCCGCGCTGCGCCCGGACCAATGGACCATCCAGGAAATCATCGCCGGGGGACCGCTGGGTCCCCGCACCTTTGCGGCCGCGGGACAGGGCATCGGCGCGTACGCGAACATCGGACTGCAGCTGAATGTCCGGTTCGAAGTGAAGGCCGACCAGTTCCGCAATCTGGCCTGCACGCCGTTCGACCTGCAGAGCCCGCTGTCGGGATGCAACGCCAAGTTCCCGACCATCTCGCCCAATCCGCAGTACTCGATCGTGTCGTCGGGGCTGATCGGCCAGCGGCTCCACGTGAACGTGGACTTCAACAGCCAGCGCGAGTTCGACGCCAACAACACCATCCAGGTGTGGTACGAAGGCCTGCCGGACGAAGTCCTGCGGAGAGTGGAAGCGGGTAACGTCACATTCTCCATTCCCGCGTCGCGCTTCATCACGGCGGCCGTCCCGGCCAACAACTTCGGCTTCCAGGCCGTGGCGCAGGTCGGGGCCCTGGAGCTGCGGGGCATCTTCGCCCAGCAGAAGGGAACCGTCGTCAAAGACCGGATCTACACGGTGGGTCAGGTCACCAATCAGTCGGTGGCGCGGACCGGCCGCGACCTGGACTTCGAGACCGGACGGTTCTTCTTCGCGGTGGACCCGGCCCGCATTCCCGGGTATCCGAACCTGGACATTCTGAATCTGGCCCAGGGGGGCCTCCC
>DATMOQ010000261.1:0-3909 GCA_035568195.1 Gemmatimonadales bacterium | reverse complement strand
AATCGCGCGTCGCGGGCACCGTCGAGATCCGACAGATCCGGCTGGCCCCCCTCACCGCCGGCCGCCTCGTACGGCTGCTCAAGGACGAGGGCGACTCGGTGCGCGCCGGCGATACCGTGGCGCTCCTGGAGCAGCCGGGCCTTCCCTCCCTGATCGAAGAGCGCCGGGCGCGGGTGGCCAGCGCGGCCAGCCGGACCGGCGAGGTCGGTGCCGCCGTGGCGGAGAGCACCCGCGCCGCGAACGACCTCACTCGCGCCGGGCCGCTCCGCACCCAGGGCATCGTCTCGGCGCAGCAGTATGACGCTCTGGCCGCGGCCGCCGCGGGGACGGCCGCTCACCTCCAGGCGGTCCGCGCAGCCCCGACCGACGAGGCCGCCGCCCGGGCCGCCCTGCAGGGCACGGAGGCGATCCACGCTGAGCTGGTGCTGACCGCCCCCACGGACGGCATCATCCTGACTCGATACGCCGAGCCCGGAGAGGCGGTGACGGCCGGCATGCCCGTCCTGTCACTCGGCGTCGTCTCGCGCCCGTGGGTCCGCGCGTACGTGCCCGAGGAGCTACTGCCCCGCATCCGCGTCGGCACGCGCGTGCTGGTCCACGCCGACGGATATCCGGACAGCACCTTCACGGGCACGGTGGTCGAGATCTCACCGCAGGCCGAGTTCACGCCGCGCGCGGCGCTCACCGAGCGCGAGCGCGCCGATCTGGTCTTCGGCATCAAGGTCGAGATCGGAGCCGCCGGCGGGCGTCTCAAGGCGGGGCTTCCCGTCACGCTGGACATCCCCCTCCTGCCATGACCGCCGCCGTCGTCACGCGGGGATTGCGCCGGACCTTCGGCACGCTGGTGGCCGTCGATCACCTGGATCTCGAAATCGCGCCCGGGGAAGTGTTCGGGCTGCTCGGCCCCAACGGCTCCGGCAAGACGACCACGATCCGGATGCTCTGCGGGCTGATCGCGCCCACCAGCGGCACCGCCGAGGTCGCCGGGATCGACGTCACCCGGGCGCCCGAGCAGGTCCGCGACCGGATCGGGTACATGTCCCAGCGCTTCGGCCTCTACGAAGACCTCACCGTGGCCGAGAATCTCGACTTCTACGGCGAGGTGTACGGGTTGCGCGGGGCGGCACAGGCGGTACGCGCCGGCGAGGTCGTGGACTTCCTCGGCCTGGACCGGCGCTTGGGCCAGCTCACCGGCCAGCTGTCAGGCGGATGGAAACAGCGAGTGGCGCTGGGGTGCGCCCTGCTGCACCGCCCGGCGGTCCTCTTTCTCGACGAGCCCACGGCGGGCGTGGACCCGGCCGCCCGGCGCTCCTTCTGGGCCGCCATCAAGGACATCGCCGCGCGCGGCACCACGGTCATCGTCACCACTCATTACATGGATGAAGCCGAGCGCTGCGGCCGTCTCGGCATGATGAGCGCCGGGCACCTCATCGCCCTGGGGACTCCGGACGACGTGGCCCGCCAGGTGGGAGGCGGGGGGAGCGGCGGGGGCACACTCGAAGACGCGTTCATCCAGCTCCAGGAGCAGGCCGAGCGATGATGCGCCATCTCCGTCCCATGGTGCGCAAGGAATTCATCCAGATGCGGCGGGACCGCCTCACGCTCGGGATCATGGTCGCGATCCCGGTGGTCCAGCTCCTGCTTTTCGGCTACGCGATTCAGACCGACGTCCGGCACATCCCCACGGCGGTGTTCGACGACTCGCGCACGCCCGAAAGCCGGGACGTGATCGCCGCGTTCGAGAATACCGGGAACTTCTCGATCATCGCACGGGTCGCGAGCCGCGCCGAGCTGGACGACGCTATCGCCCGGGGCCGCGCGCAGGCCGGGATCGTCGTGCCGCACGATTACCCCCAGGCCCTGGCCGGCGGCCGGTCCGCCCTGGTGCAGGTCATCGTCGACGCCGAAGATCCCCTCTCGTCACAGTCCGCCCTGGCCGCGGCGTCCGGCGTGGGGGAGGTCCGCAACCTCGCCATCCTGTCGGCCGCGGCCGGGCGTCCCATCCTGCCCATCGAAGTCCGGGTCCGTCCGCGGTACAACCCCGGGCTCCGGAGTGCCGTATTCATCGTCCCCGGCCTGGTGGGCGTGATCCTCACGCTGACGCTGGTGCTGGTGACCGCCATGGCCATCGTGCGAGAGCGCGAGCGGGGAACGCTGGAGCAGCTCATCGTCACGCCCATCACCCGCACCGAGCTGATGATCGGGAAAATCGCGCCGTACGTCGCGGTGGGGCTGATCCAGATGACCACGGTGCTGTTTCTCGGGCGTTGGGTGTTCGACGTACCGCTCACCGGCAGCCTGCTCCTGCTGTATGGCGTCACGCTCATCTTCATCGTCGCGAGCCTGGCCTTCGGACTCCTGATCTCCACCCTGGTCAAGACGCAGACCCAGGCGATTCAAGCCAGCTTCTTCTTCGTCATGCCCAACATCCTGCTGTCGGGTTTCATGTTCCCCCGCGCCGCCATGCCGCAGGTGGCACAGTGGATCGGGCTGGCCCTGCCCCTCACGTACTTCCTGAAGATTCTTCGGGGGATTCTGCTCAAGGGAGTGGGCATCGAAGGCATCTGGAGGGAAGTGGTGGCGCTGGCGGGGTTCGGGGCACTGCTGATCACGCTGGCGGTGCGTCGCTTCCACAAAACGCTGGACTAAGCGGGCACGGTCAGTCCGATCCGGTCCGGGCGCTTCTTGCCGTCGGCCAGCGAGCGGTCGAGGAGCCGCAAGAGGTCCTCCACCTTGACGACGTCCGGCTGGGGATAGGCGATGAGTCCGGCGGTGAGCGCCGGCGAACGGGCGGGCCCCAGGTGCGCGAACGTGTGCGCATCCACCACGCGCCGGATGCGCTCCACAAATCCGCGGGCCCCGGCCAGATCGGTCCCGGGGAGGATGAGCGCGAACTCGTCCCCTCCGTACCGCGCCACGAAATCGGGAGCGCGGATCTCCCGCTGGAGGATGGCCCCCAGGTCCTTCAGCACCTCATCTCCCACCGTCTGCCCGGCGCGTTCGTTGATGGTCCGCAACCCATCCACGTCGAGCAGGACCAGGGAGAAGGCCAGGGTGTACCGGCGGGCCCGCTCGAACTCGTCCCGGAGCCGCCGATCGAGCGCATCCAGGGAGCCGCATCCGGTCAGGGCGTCCGTGGTGCCCGCGGAGATCTGCCGGCGGTACATCGCCGACCGGCGTTCCTCGCTCTCGAGCACCCGGGCCGCGGCCTGCGCGATGGTGTTCGCGTACTCCACGTCCCCGGGCTCCAGCTCCGGCTCGCCCCGCTCGGTCCGCAGGAAAAAGACCCCCGCGGCGCGGCCGCTCACGAACACCGGCAGGGCCGCGGATGAGCGCACGTTCACGTCGAGCCGCTGCTCCTCCCAATGACGCCGGATGGCGGCGAAGAGCGGGTGCTGATAGACGTCGCCCACCACCACCGGAGCCCCGGTCCGCAGCGCTTCCTGGATCTCGGGATACCGGTCCAGCTCCACGGGAAGGTCCCGCACGTTCGGCTTTTCGAATACGGCCACCACCCGACCCTGGGAGTCCCCCGGACCGGTGAGAACGAACGAGCAGTGGGACAGCCCGAACGCCTGCCCCACGCGACGCACCAGCGTCTCAAAGACATCGTCGGCCTTGAGCGAGGCTGCGACTTCCTGGAAAATGTCGAACAGGGTCTCCCGGGCCGAGAGGGCCTTCCGCGCGGCGTTGAGCGTGGCCCGGCGGCGGGCATCGGCGGTGAGCCGCGCCTCGACCTCGACGAGATCCACCGGCGGGCGGATCACGTCGCCGGCGCCGGCGGCCAGAAGCGCAGCGGTGTGCAGGGCCGTTCCCCCGGTCAGCAGCACCACGACCGACGCGCCGCCGTGCGCGGGATCACGCACCAGCTCCCGCACCCGTTCGGTGAGGGTGGGATCGTTGGGGGTG
>DATMOQ010000260.1:0-10877 GCA_035568195.1 Gemmatimonadales bacterium | reverse complement strand
TGCGAGACCGCGGTGAAGCCCAGACGGGCCAGCACGCGCTGTCCCGCAGGGGACAGCACCAGCTCGACGAAGGCCACCGCGTCGTCCCGGTCGGGCGCGCGCGCCAGGATGGCGATGGGGTAGTTGGCGATCACATTCGCGGTGGGGGGGATCCCGATGGTGCGGACGTCCGCCGCCACGACCTCGGTGACGTCGGAGCCGTACACGATCCCGGCGTCGGCCTCCCCCAGGCGAACCTTGGTGACGACCGATTTCACGTTCTCTTCGTTCGACACGATGTTCCGTTCGAAGCGCGCCGCGAAGTCGGCGCCGAACCCGTCCAGCTTGGCCAGGTTGGCGGCCACCGTCCGGGCATACCGTCCGGCGGGGACGGCGTCGGCGGCGAGCACCAACTTCACCCCGGACCGTCCCAGGTCCAACAGACCGGAGACGTGGCCGGGATTGGACGCCGGCACGATCACTACCAGGTGGTTGCGTGCGAAGGTGCGCGGCTCACTCAGGAGGAGCCCTGAATCCCGCACGACCGTCATCCACCGGTCGTCGGCCGAGGCGAAGACGTCCGCGGGGGCGCCCTGCAGGATCTGCAGGGCCAGGGTCTGCGACCCGCTGAAACTGAACGCGACCGTGAGGCCGGGGCGCCGGTGCTCGAGCGAATCCCCCAGCGCGGTGAAGGCTTCCTGCAGGGATGCCGCCGCCAGGACCGTCAGGGTTCGGGGACCCGCGGCCGGCGGGAAGCCCAGTGCCAGCGCGATCACCCACAGGGAGGGAAACGACATGCCTCAAGATATCCCCGTCCCGCTCCAGTCGCCCTTCCTACTCTTCGTGGGCGAGCGCCCTCCCGTCGGGACCCACCTGGATTTGCGCGCGCTGCCCGGCGGTGAGGACGCCGGCTTCATATGCCACCAGCTTGCCGCCTTTGGACAGCGATTCGACCCAGGAAATCGTGCCGGTGCCCGCCCGCTTCGTCAGGGCCGCGCGAACCGCCCGGGGCAGTGAGTCGAAGTCGAGCTGTTGCTCCACTTCGAGGACCCGGCCATCCTCACCGATCGTGACGTCTCGCGACTTTCCGGCGACCAGCAGCTCGACTTCGTACTGGACGCGTCCGTGCTCCGTCTCGCGCGCGTAGCCACGTACCGTCGCGCCCTTACTCTGCTGATCGGCGGTCCGTTTGACAGCGGCGGGCAGGTCGGACGCGGTGATCTTTTGCTCCTGGCCCAGCGCCGGGCTCACGGCCAGTGCGAGCAGCAGGGCGGTGGTAAGCGCGTTCCTTGACAGCATGAAAAATCTCCCGAGGGTTAAGTCTCAAGTTGAATCTATACGGCCCGGCTTTCCCGAACCTGACCGCTCGAGAGACCCGGTCAGATTCGCGTAAGGCGTCCGGGCTAGCATTCCCGCACACCACCCTCAGGGGAGTACCGATGCCTCGCCTGCCCCTCCTGCTCGGCGCCGCGCTGCTCTTCGCGTCCGTTCCGTCCGCGCCGGCCGCCGCCCAGAGCTACACCCTCACGCACACCTACACGCTCGGTGGCGACGGGGGCTGGGACTACCTCGCACTCGACACCGCCGGCCATCGCCTGTTCATCGCCCGCCAGGATCGGGTGATGGTGGTCGACCCCGCCACCGGCAAGCTCCTGGCCGAGATTCCCGGACTGAACCGGGCGCACGGCGTGGCCTTCGCGTATGCCGCCGGTTTTGGATTCGCGACGTCGGGGGCGGACAGCACCGTCACGATGTTCGACTTGAAGACGCTCCAGGTCGTCAAACGCACCAAGGCGGCCATCGACGACGATGCCGTGCTCTTCGACCCTTCCACCGGCCACATCTTCACGATGAACGGGGACGCGAAGAGCTCGTCGGTCCTCGACGCGAAATCGGGCAATCTCATCGGCACGATCGACCTGGGGGGCGGGCCGGAATTCGGCGTGTCCGCGGGGGACGGGAAGCTCTACGTGAATATCGAAGACCAGTCGGCGGTGGTGGAGGTCGACGCCGCCGCCATGAAGGTGACGCGCCGGTGGTCGATCCTGCCCTGTGAGTCCCCCAGCGGACTGGCCATCGACCGGGTCCACCACCGCCTGTTCAGCGGGTGCCGGAACGGGATGATGGGGATCTCGGACGCGCAGACCGGCAAGCTGATCACCACGGTCCCCATCGGCCGGGGCGTGGATGCCTGCCGGTTCGACGAGGGAACTGGCCTCGCCTTCGCCTCCAACGGCGACGGCACGCTCACGGTGATCCACGAGGACTCGCCCGACAAGTACAGCGTGGTGGGGAACGTGACCACCAAACAGGGCGCCCGGACCATGGAGCTCGACCCCGCGACCCATCGCCTGTTCACGGTGAGCGCGGACTTCGGCCCCATGCCGGCGGCGCAACCGGGGCAGCGGCGGCGCCCGCCGATCCTGCCCGGGACTTTCGCCCTGCTGGAGCTGGACCGCTAACACTCCGTGAGGCCTCATTCAGGTACAAGTGGAGTGAACCCGGTACCGGATTAGATCCGCAGGAGTGGTATGGTTGTTTGACCCCGGGCTGGCCCGTACTTTAGTGCGGCCCGGGGTCATTCCAACCACGGCGTTACGGCTGGCGAAGGGGGCGGCCGTTCGCGGTCAGAATGGCCGTGACGTTCGCCCCCGTCTCGCGGTAGCCTCCGACCCCGATGGTGTCCGCGGTTCCCTTGACCAGCGCCATCGGAGCGCGGAGCCACCAGCGCTGAATGACCCACGCGCCGGACGGGAGGCGCCGAAAATCGATCTGCCCGCCGGCCCGCCGCGCCCGTAGCCGCAAGTCGGTGTAGTGGAACTCAAGGTCTCTCAGCTCCGAAGTATTCCGATCGATCCAGAGCACGCCGGCGATGTCGGACACCGTGCGGTCCCGCACGGGCTCGAATGCGACTCCCACCAGGGCGGAATCCCGGCCGGGCCCCGGACGTTCAGCCCGGAGGCAGTGCAGGCTCAGAAAGCTCGGCGAGAAGAGAACTCCCAGGTCGGGCCCATAGTACGTGGTGCCCCGCACGTATCCGTACGTCGCGAGCGTGTCCGCCGGCGCGGTCTCGAAAGGCCAGTCGCTCACTCCGAGGGCCTGCGATTCCTCTCTCTCTGTTTCGTGGAGCGCCGTGTCCAGCGTGCTCACATATCCCGCCGTCTGAAACCGATAGGTCCGGTGTTCGATGGTCAGAACGGTGAGGTCGACGGCCTTCTCGGCTTCGGACCAGAGGGTCGCAGCCACACTTCCGGTGCCCGGGTTCTGCTGGCATCGATCCGTGGCGGTGACCGTAATTCCGGCCAGGAGCATGCCGGCGGCGGGGAGCTTGATGGTGAAGGTGTCTCCCTGGGCCCCGATCACCCAGGGGGCGAGGTCGTAGGGCGCGTAGCCGATGCGGAGCACGCGGAGGGAATACGTCCCCGGAGCGGGCGCGGTCACCTGGAATCGCCCGTCGGCATCGGTGGCGTCGCGCGTCACCGTCCGTCGCGTCGAGTCCCGCAACAGCACCAGGGCTCCCCGCACCGGCGCCTCCGGTGGCCCGGCGGAAACCACCCGACCACTGATCGCCTGCGCCGCCAACCGGGGGAGGGGCGCCAGGAGCGCCGCGGAGAGAACCAAGGGGAGCAGGCCGCGAATCGTCATTCGCCCGGGTGGTACTCCCGCTCGGTGTGGCCTTTCAGCTGCGAACGATAGTAGTAAACCTCACGCAGGTTGCCGGACGCGTACCGCTCGGCTTCGTCGTTGAAATGGGCCGACGCGGTGTTGCCGCTCTCTCCACCCGCCGTCACCGCGCGGGCCCGGACGCTGTCGCCGAACTCGACCACCGCCACGAAGCTGTTGCCACTCGACCCGTACCACCTCTTGGTGTTGGAGTAGGGCCGCGCGCCGAACGAGGCCAGGGATCCCCAGAGCGATGATGTGAATGGGACCGGGATACTGGGTTTCGTGTCGTCGAAGTGCGATGCGATGGAGTCGTCCACGCGCTGAAACCGGTTGATCTCACCCCAGGGCGTCCGCCACGACCCGAAGCCCGCGGTCAGGGTGTCCGAGGCCTGGGCCAGGGCTTCGAGCAGCACCGTGCCCGATGCCCGCTCCACGATGTAGTCCTGCGCCGGCAGATCCGCGGCGCGGGCTTCCCGGAACACCCGCCGCATCGCGGCCTCACCCCAGAACACCGCGAGAGACGTGGGTACGGAAGCGGCGCCCCAGCGGTAGTCCCAGGCGCGGAGGACGCCGATCTGCTCCGCGACGCGAGCCTTGAGGGAGTCGGCGGGCGCCTGATCGTAGGCCTTGAGCAGGGCGGGAATCAGGCGCTCGAACGCGGGCAGGTAGCTGTCGAACGCGGCGCCGATGACCGAGTCCGGCGTCGCGTTGTGCAGGGTCGGGAGCACGCGCAGCGCGTGGTAGCCACGGGCGCTTTCTTCGGTGCCGGTCTCCACATACCGCGGATAGCGGTCGCGATGCGGGGAGTCGGGCCCCGCCGCCGACCAGGGCCAGTTGTTCGAGTTGTAGAGCCATCCGGAGGGTGGATTCACGACACTCGGCGTCTCCTCCACCGACAGGACGCCATGATAATCGGTGGCGGAGTCGGAGCCGTCCACCGGCCTGGTCCAATCGAGCGCCGTGTCCCGCCGGGGGATGTAGTTCGAGTGGAAGTACGCGATGTCACCCTGGGCATCGGCAAACACGGTGTTGTTGGACGAATTGGTGTGGAGATCGAAGAACTGCTCGAATTCCTGGAGGCTCTTCGCCTTGGTCCGCCCGTAGGACTGGATCAGGGCGTTCACCGGGCTCTGCATCAGGCTGACGGTCACCCACTTGTCCCCCGCCCTCCGGACCGCAGGCCCGTGGCGGGTGAAGTAGGTCGTAAACGTCCGCTGCCCCATGCCTCCGGGGGTGGCATACGAGATGGTGACGGCTCGCGTCGCGACGGGATACTCCCGTCCCCCGTGCCGGTATGTGTATCCGCTCCCCGAGGGCGTTACGGTTTCGAGGAACTCGTCGATGTTGTCCACCCCGCTCGACGTGTGCATCCACCCCGCTTTCGCGTTGAAGCCCTGATAGATGAAGAACTGCCCCCAGGTGGCCGCCCCATAGGCGTCGAGCCCCTCGTCACTGACCATCTGCAGCTCGGAGCGGAAGTAGAAGGAGGTGTGAGGGTTGATCCACAGAATCGCGTGATGATTCAGCGTCCGGGACGGCGCGACGGCGATCCCATTCGAGCCGGTGGGCTCGTCGGAGAGGCCGTCTCCGGACAGGTGAGTCGGCCGGGCCGTGGAGTCGCCGTAGAACGCGGCCAGCTGGCCCAGGTTCACCCGCTCGATGTCGCCGCCGATGCTCCCTTCGGTGAATGAGAGCGCCATCCAGGGCTCGAAATGGGTGATGGCCCGCGGCTTCACGTCCGGGTGCTTGTACAGATAGAAGTTGAGCCCGTCGGCGAAGGCGTCCATCAACTTCTTCAGCCAGGCCGGGCTCGCCGCGTAACCGGCTTTGAGAGAGTCGGTGTCGATGAAGAGCTGTTGCCGGAGATCCTGGAAGACCGCCGACGGTCCTTCGGCGCGCGCGAGCCACCCCAGCGAGTTGAGATAGTTGGTCTCCACCCGGTTGAAGTCGTCCTCGGCCTGCGCGTATTCCATGCCGAAGACGGCGTCGGCGTCGGTTTTCCCGTAGACGTGGGCGATGCCCCAGTTGTCGCGGATGATCGTGACGGACCGGACCTCCCGCTCCCAGCGGGCGAGCTCCACGGTGGAAGGCGGACGGGGTTGCGGGGGACCGAGCGAGACGAAGAGGGCGGCGACGGCGACGATGGGAGTCATGCGGCGAAACGTTACCGCGTCACGCCCGATTGGCAAATCACCCTTCCTGAAACACCTCATCCAGCTCGGGATAGCCGGTGGGGAGCGTCACGCCCTCCCGCGAGGCGCCCGCCGCAAGCAGGAGACGTGCGGGTTCGGGCGTGCGGCGGTGGGTCCAATACGAATCCACACACCCCTTCACCGCGAGGAGGAGGGGCGTACGCCCTTGGCCGTCTCGCGCGTCGACGGCGGCGCCACGGTCGAGGAGGAGCTGCACCAGCTCGGGGCGGATCTTCCAGGCGGCCACGTGCAGGGCAGTGCTCTCGGGAGCGATGTCGAGGTACCCGTCTCCCGCGTACCGCGAGTCGACCGGAACGCCGAGGTCGATGAGGATACGGACGCCGTCGAGGTTCCAGGTGCCGGTGAACTCGGCCAGGGCGCGGGCGCCGTCCGCGAGCAGCTGACGGCCCAGCCTCGCATCGCGGGCCGCCAGCTCTTTGGCCCCCCTCGCATCCCCGCGCGCGCACAGCTCCAGCAGCCGGTCGAGGCCCTCCAGCTTGACGGGGATGTGCCGGGCGTCGAGCTCCGCCAGCACGTCCCCGCGACCCTTTCGCGCGGCGAGTTGTGCGCCGGTGATCTCCTCGTCGCGGGGCTTTCCCGTTTGCCGGAGGTTGAAGTCGGCTCCGTGGTCCAGGAGCAGCTTGATGATGTCCAGGGAGTTGTCGCGCGCCAGCGAATGCAGCAGCGGGATCCACCCCCACTTCCGTGGGTCCGACGGATCGGCTCCGTGCTCCAGCACGTATTTCACACCGTCGTAGTCGTGCCAGTCTTCCTTGCGAATCAGCATGAGCGAGAGGCTGTCGGGTGTGAGTCGCCCCGTTGCGATCAGCGCTTTGAATGCGCCGAGGTCTTCGCTCTCCGGGGAATGATAGACCGCTTCTCCATCATTGGGGTCGGCGCCCCGCTCGAGCAGAAGTCTGGTGAGGGCTTCGTGGTGCGCGACGCCCGCAGCCCCGTAGAGCGCGGTCTCGAACTCGGGATGGGGCGGCTCGGTCCAGAATCCGGTGTTGGGATCGGCGCCCGCATCGAGCAGCGCGGTGGCAGCCCGGAGGAATCCGGGTGTCCGCGCCGGCTCGAGCCGGAGGTACTTGGAGAGCCCCAGGTAGTTGAGGGCATCCCCGCCGTACGGCGGGGCCTTGGCGGAAACACTCGTCGGATCGGCAGCCAGGAGCTTCCGGACTCGGGCGTCGTCGCCCAGAATGGCCGCGGTGTGCAGGTCCGCTCCGATCATGCCGGCGTACTTCGCCCGCAGCCGCTCTGCCTCCTTCAAGTCTCCATGCCAGATCGCCGCCTGAATGAAGGCGGCGCGGGGATCGTCCTCTTCTATAGGTATCTGAGCCACCACTCCGTTCTCCGCGCCTTGAGGGCCCCGAACCACCGGGACGCAAAGTACAGAATCACGATCACGGTCGCCCACACGACGTACAAGAGCCACAGCGGCCAGGTGTAGCCGTCGGGCGGCGGCGGGTTCCCCATGGGATGATTGGTGAAGAGCCAGGGGTCCACCTGACCGGCGCGCAGACTGGATACCGCGAGCGCCAAGGCGTGAATCAGCGGGATATGCAGGACATAGAAGAAGAAGGGGACGCGTCCGAACACGGTGAGCCACCGCGCCAGGACCCCGCGGGCGCCCTCGAGCAGCGGGATTGCGGCGATGATCGGACCCAGCGTCATCAGGAGGAAGTCGAGCGACGCCGGGTACTTGTTGGTGTTGAGGAACGAGAACAACGCCGGGAGCTGCGGCGGCCCGCCCGGAGTGGGGTTCGGTGCGTGCCAGTGCCGCGGATCGCCGTAGAGGTTGAATCCCCGCAGGACGAGAAAGAGCGCCGTGGCTCCAAGCCCGATCTGCCAGCAGAGGCGGTTCCGGCGCGCGGGCTCGAGCGCCAGGACCGTCCCGAACCCGTAGCCCAGCGCCATGACCCCCACCCACGGAATGATCGAATACAGCACGATCAAATTCGGGCCGTCCGCACCGAGCTGGATCGGGCCGGCGTAGAAGCTCACATACAGAATCTTCCAGAGCCCGCTCCAGGAGCTGGTCGCGAGCATCTGAATTACCGATCCGAAGGCGGGATCGAGCAGGCTCGCCCCCAGCACCACGACGGCCCCGAAGGCTACGACCGCCTTGAGCGGCAGCTTGACCAGGAGCCCCAGCACGATCATGCACCAGCCGATGCACCAGATCACGCCCGCCATCTCGTAATGAGCGAAGTCGAGGTTGAACGTCCAGGCCAGACGCAGGACCGTGAGCTCGAGGAACACCAGCCACGCGCCGCGGATGAGCAGGTGCCGGGACAGGTCCCGATGCGTTCGTCCGTAGAAGAACGCGCTGGTGCCGGCGAGAAAGACGAATCCGGGGGCGCAGAAATGCGTCACCCAGCGGGTGAAGAAGATCCCGGCCGTGGGGCCTCCGGCGGGAAGTCCCGAATACACGCGGACGTGATCGATGGCCATCAGCACCATGATGGAGCCGCGGATCACGTCGATGCTGGTGATGCGTGAATGCGGCGGGGCGGGGGCGTTGGTCATTGAAACAACATCCGCCCCGGGGCGGGAGTGAGCAATCCGTACCTCCCCCTGCAGTTTGTGCCCTCCCAACGGTCCAGCCGGGCGCGCGCGTACCACTCCAGGGCCGCCGGGAAACCCGGCATCACCCAGGCCAGCCGGACGAGCGCCCAAACTGGAAGGGCCCGGGTCCGGGTCATCTGTTCAGCGGCCATCGCGGCCCGTATGCTATCGGCCTCGTCACGCCCACCCCGAGGAATACAATGAGATCGCTCGCCGTCCTTCTGCTCATCGGAAGCTTGTCACGCCCAGCCGTCGCGCAAGTGGACCCCGGACTCCTGTCCGGAATGGTCTGGCGCAACGTCGGCCCCTTCCGCGGCGGCCGTGTCACCGCCGTAACGGGCGCCCTTGGCCAGCCCGGCGTCTACTACTTCGGGACGCCGATCGGCGGCGTGTGGAAGACGACGAGCGCGGGTACGACCTGGTTTCCGGTCTTCGACGGCATCAAGACCGTGTCCTCGATCGGCGCGGTCGAAGTCGCGCCATCGGATCCGAACGTCGTGTACGTCGGCACCGGACTTGTGAACGACGGTGACGGCGTCTACAAGTCCACCGACGCCGGTGGCACGTGGGTGCACCTCGGCATGGACGAAACCCGGCGCATCGCATCCCTGCTGGTCGACCCGAAGGATCCGAATCTCGTGCTCATGGGCGCGCTGGGCGGACCCCGGGCCGCGGGACCGATGCGGGGCGTCTTCCGGAGCACCGATGGCGGAAAAACCTGGGCGCGAACCCTCGCCGCGGGCGATAGTGTCGGGGTCTCGAATCTCGCCTGGGCCTACGATCACCCTGAGGTGATTCTCGCCGCGACGCGGACCACCGTCGGGGGATTTGGCGCGCAGGGAGCGGCCGGAGGCACGCACGTGTACAAATCGACCGATGAGGGGCTCACCTGGACCGAGATCAAGGGTGGCGGGCTCCCAACCCTGTCCGGCCGGCTCTCGGTGGCGGTCGCGATGCACACCAACGCGCAGCGGATGTACGTCATCGGGCCGGTCGGCGTCGGCCTCTGGCGGTCGGACGATGGGGGCGGCTCCTGGCGCCGGATGGACGCCGGCGACGCGCGCATCGCCAACGGGCAGGGGAACTACACGTCGGGTGTGTGGGTGAACACCGGGAACCCGGACATCGTGTACACCATCGCCACCGCGGTGTATCGCTCGACCGACGGCGGCGAGCATTTCGAGGGGTGGAAGGGCTCTCCCGGCGGCGACGATCCGCAGACCTTCTGGCTCGATCCGAACGACCCGAACCGGATGTTCATGGGGCTCGATCAGGGGGCCCAGGTGTCGCTCGACGGCGGGGAGAACTGGAGCTCCTGGTACAACCAGTCCACCGAGCAGATCTACCATATCGCGGTGGACAATCAGTACCCCTACTGGATCTACGCCACGCAACAGGATGCCTGCGCCATCCAGACCCGAAGCCGGGGCGATCTGGGCCAGATCACGATGTTCGACTGGCTCCCCAATCCGGGGTTCGAGCGCGGCTCCATCGTCCCGGACCCGCTCGATCCGAGGCGCATCTACGCCCTGAACATGACCGCGGGGGTGATGCGGATCAGTTATCCGAGCGGCCAGTTCATCAACGTGGCGCCGAACATCGACTCGTCCCGGAGCCTGCGCTCGAACGGCGACCAGCCGCTGGTCTTCACCGCCACCAATCCGCACGAGCTCCTCACCGGCTATCAGTACGTGATGGCGACCACCGACGGCGGCCTGCATTGGCGGAAGCTCTCTCCCGACCTGGCGACCCCCTCCGGTCCCCCGCCTCCGGGCTTCCGAGGCGGCGCGTTCGGCCCCAGCATCACGACTATCTCGACTTCGAGTGTGGCGACGGGGGTGATCTGGGCGGGGACTACGAGCGGCAAAGTACAAGTGACGCGGAATCACGGAATGACGTGGAAGGACGTCAGCATCGCCGGCGTCATGGGCCAGATCGCGTCGATCGATGCATCTCATCAGAGCGCCGGAGCGGCGTACGTCGCGCTCCGGTCGGCGGGCGAGAACGCTCCGTCCTTCTACCGGACGCGGGACTACGGCGCGACCTGGACCAAGATCGTAAACGGGCTCCCGACCGATCCGGTGGCCGGTGGCTTTGCGCGCGTCATCCGCGCCGACACCAAGCGGGCCGGTCTGCTCTTCGCCGGGACCGAGAGCGCGATGTACGTCTCGTTCGACGATGGTGACCACTGGCAGTCGCTCATGCTGAACCTGCCGACGACGTCGTACCGCGACATCGTGGTCAAGGACAACGACCTGGTGGTGGGGACCTACGGGCGCGGCATCTTCATCCTCGACGACCTGTCGCCCCTGCGGCAGGTGACGGCCGCTCTGGCGTCGGAGCCGGTACACCTGTTCAAGCCGGGTGACGCTATCCGGGTGCGGCGCGACGTGAACGGGGACACGCCCATGCAGGCCGAGATGCCCCATGCGGAGAATCCGCCACCGGGCGCCGTCATCTATTATTCGCTGG
>DATMOQ010000259.1:0-17732 GCA_035568195.1 Gemmatimonadales bacterium | reverse complement strand
TTCGCTGCACACCACCATCGTGTACACCAAGCGCCTGCGCCTCTACCGCGGGCTGGTCTCCCCGGACAGCGTCATCACGCCCGCCGACACGGACGACATCACGCTCGCCACCCTGAGCTACGGGATCGGCGACTGGTACCTGGTGAAGGGCGACACCGCGAAGGCCCGCGCGTGGTTCGAGCACGCCATCAAGTCAGGTGGCTGGCCGGCGTTCGGATTCATCGTAGCTGAGGCGGAGCTGAAGCGGCTGGGGTCGCGCTAGTTCCCGAAATCGGGAGGTGAGATCGTGACGTACGCCACCCGGTGGTTCGTCCTTGGCCTCAGCCTCGCCGCCTGCAGCTCCCCTCCCCTCCGGGCGCCGACGGTCGAGGCTATCGCGGCCCTGGAAGCCCGGGCGGATTCGGGAACGGACATGCCCCGGCCGCGGCTCGGGAAGGATGCCGACACGAACGACGCCGGGGAGTACTTCCGCCGTGGGGCGGATTTCTTCGAGCTGACCCTGAACGCCGACACGGCGGACATGGCGCTCTATTGGGCCTCTCGCCTCGATCCCAGCTGGGCCGATCCATTCTATGCGCGGGCGCTTGCGACCATCTCGGCCTATCGCAAGGATGCGCTGGACGTCTTTTGGCGGACCAACTCCCCCCGGGCGGCCATGAGCGTCGCCTTCCCGCCCGACCAGGCGCGTCGGGTCGACTCTCTGCTCCACATCGCCTGGGGGCGGAATCCCTTCCTCTTCTCGGTCCTGGACCCGCCGCCCACGACCGGTGGCCGGAACGATCCCTCGCACACCGCCTCCGACGCCTATACGCACCGGCACTTCGCCGCGGCCGATTCGTCGTTCGCGAAGGTCCTGAAAAAGCACCCGGACGACGTGGTGATCCGGGTGTACCGGGCGCGGGCCCTGTTCTTTCTGGGCCATTTCGACGGCGCCGTGACCGAGCTCGAAGCCGCGCGCGACACCGTCCGCCGCCGGACCAGCGGCACGCTGTCATTCATCGTGCCGTCGATCGAGATGTTCGACTTCGCGATCGGCATCGCCCGGGTCCAGCAAGACGATTTCCCCGCTGCCCGCGCGGCCTTCGAGCGGGCGCTGGTCGCGAACCTCGGGTTCTATTGGGCCCACGTGCGGCTGGCCGGCTCGGCCCTGAAGCTCAACGACACCACGACCGCCCTGACCGAGCTGGACCAGGCGGTCCAGATGGAGGCCAAGGATCCGGTGCTCCGGCTGTTTGATGGAGTGGTGCTGCACGAGGCCGGCCGGGAGCCGGAGGCCGCCGCTCAGCTCGAGCGCGCGGAACTCCTCGATCCCTACTACGCCGATCCTTACTACTGGCTGGCGGAAGTGTACCGCCGCCAGGGCCGGGGACCCGACGCGGTCCGGCAGTACCAGCTCTTCCTGGGGCACGCGACCCGGACCGACCCGGGGCGGAAGCTCGCACAGGACCAGCTTGCGGCGCTCGGAGGCGCTCCTCCCCGATGAGAATCCCAGACTTGAGCCTGGCCGAAGATACAAACCAGTCCGGCCCTCCCGTTCCCACCCTAAAGGGTGGGCCCGATACCGCGTTACGCTTGAAGCGTAGTGCTGTGTCGGGCCCAGGCTTCAGCCTGGGTTCGAGGGGGCCGGGTGAGATTCTAGGACCTCTCCATTCCCAGGCCTCCAGCTCGTTCCCACCCTAAGAGGGTGGGCCCGATACGGCGTTACGCTTGAAGCGTAGTGCTGTGTCCGCCCAGGCTTCAGCCTGGGTTCGAGGGGGCCGGGATCGCTTCATCAGGGTGACGCCGGTCCTGGGTCTCCACGTACCGGATTGCATCCTGAAGGAGCCTTGGGCTCACTGTTGTGATGGAGTACTCGGGATTCCACCGGAGGCCAAGAACGTTACCGGGTAGGCGATTGATGGCGTGACTGCTGCCGCCCTTGAGGTACTGGAGCAGTTCGGGTAGGTCATGCTTCGGCTTCGCGCGAACGACGAGGTGCACGTGCGAACGCAGGATCCCCAAGGCCAACACCGAAACGTGATTCGCAATAGAGGTCCTACGGATGAAAGGCTCGAGAAAGTCACGGACCGCCGAGTCAATCATCGGCCGTCGATCCCGAGTTGACCAAGTGATGTGAAAGTAGATACGGTGGGCAGGCATCAAGAGCACCTTAGCCGCCCCCTGTCACCCTCAGATCAACCATCCCCAGGATCCAAGTACGCTTGAAGCGTAGTGCTGCGTCGGGCCCAGGCTTTCAGCCTGGGTTCGACGAGGCCGATCAACCCTCCAGAGCATCCAGATCAGCCATCCGAAGATCCAAGTGAGTCCGGCCCTCCGGAGCATCCAGATCACCATCCCGAAAATCCAAGTCAGCCCGCCCTGGCCGTTCCCACCCTAAGAGGGTGGGCCCGGTAAGACATTACGCTTGAAGCGTTGTGCTCCGTCGGGCCCAGACTTCAGCCTGGGTTCGACGGGGCCGGGTGAGATTCTAGACCTCTCCATTCCCAGGCCTCCAGCTCGTTCCCACCCTAAAGGGTGGGCCCGGTAAGACAGTACGCTTGAAGCGTTGTGCTCCGTCGGGCCCAGGCTTTCAGCCTGGGTTCGACGAGGCCGGGTGAGATTCTAGGACCTCTCCATTCCCAGGCCTCCAGCTCGTTCCCACCCTAAAGGGTGGGCCCGGTAAGACATTACGCTTGAAGCGTTGTGCTCTGTCGGGCCCAGGCTTTCAGCCTGGGTTCGATGGGGCCGATCGATCCTGTGGTGGTGTGTCGGGCCGGGCTTCAGCCAGACGTCAGTTCCCGACGTCCACCAGCCTGCAGTTGAACCCCCACCCGCCACCCAGCTCGCTGACTGCCAACACCAGCTCGTTCGCGCCCTTTCGTAGAGGCAAGTAGACCGCGTCATTCTCCGGATTTACGATTCCCAGGAATCGCGGGTCCCGGAAGCCCTGGGCGCTCCGGCCGCGGTACAGAATCCGTCCGTTCAGAAAAACGCTGACGTCATCGCTGTAGCCGATATAGAGTTTCTTGACCTGCTCACGGTCGGACGAGATCGTGGTCCGCGCGTACAGCACCTTCATCCCCGGCTGGGGCTGCAGACGGGTCGAGAAGTCCGACTGGAACGTGACGTGGAGGTGAGGCGCCTCGCGATACCGGTAGAGTGCCACGATGCCGGGCGCTTCGGCCTCGACGTTCTGCCAGTGCATCGAATCCTCGTCGGCTTTCGAGAGCGGCCGCTCGAGGTTCCGCGCCAGCCCGTCGTAGGACGGCGAGATGCTCCATTGCGTCAACGTGCCCCCAGGCATCGCCGGCCAGTGCCGCACCCACGGGGCGTCGGGGGTCTGCCGGATTTCGAAGTTCGCGAAGTAGGTCGCGCCGGTAAGGACGTAGAGCGCCACCTGCCCCTTCTGCACCCCGCTCTTCAAGTCGTCCATGACCAGCGCGGGCTTGTCCATGTCCTTCACGTACAGCTTGGCCTGAGCGCCGGTCACCTCCAGGCGGAGGTGAAACCATTCGTTGCGCGGGATGTCGAGCGCGCCGGTGAAGCCGGGGCCGTTGTACAGCTGCCAGTTGGCACCGGTGTTGAGGATGGGGGTGTACTGCATCGCGTCGGGGTAGCCGGACTGATGTTGTCGAAGGTAGACCCACTCTCCATTGGCGCCGGCGGAGTCGAGCCGGAACTGGATGCCGAAGAACCCGCGGCTGGCGGGGGTCGAGACGTCCACGTCGATCACGCCGTCCCGGAGCTCCTGGTGGTTTAGAATCGCCGCGCCGCCATCCAGGTGAATACTCCTCCTGCCCTGGTAGTCGACGATGTCCGCCTGCCCCTGCAGGCTCCAGCTGGTCGAATCGGCTGGAACCGCCTGGGCGGAGGCGGCGGACGCAAACCCAAGGGCGAGCGCGCAGAGCGTCAGCGGTCGAAACACGGGCGGACTCCTCGCGGGTACGGTGGGGACGCAGGGTTACATCCCGGGACTGACGAGCCGGGTCGCGTCCCGGTTTCTCCGGTCCGCCCCGTTTTGCGTCACTTCGGGCGCGCCCACCACGCACTCCGGCGCACGGTCGACTGGCCGGCCGCGGGGCCAATCGGTACTTTCGCGGCATGTCATTCCTTAATGAGCGGGACCGCTTCAACGTCATCGTGGGGTCGTCGCGGGCGGGCGCATCGGATTGGACGCCTGGGAGTCAGTGGCCTATCAAGTGTTCGTGAGCTGCGCGGGCAAGAGCCCGAAGGCATGAAGTGCTAGACTTGGTCATCATCGCGGCCGCCGGCCTCGTGCTCGCCGGCGGCATCTTCGCCGTCCGCCCTTTGATACTTCGTCTGCTCACCATCGAAGCGCGCCAGGACGAGTCGAGGCCGCTGCCCGCGCATTGGATGGCATTCCTCGACAAGTCCGTCCCGTTGACGCGACGGCTCTCCGAGCCGGAGCGGATCAAGCTGCTTCAGGCAGCACGCGAGTTGATCGAGACGCTCCATTGGGAAGGATGCGGCGGCTTTGCGTTGACGCCGGACATGCAGCTCGTCATCGCCGCGCAGGCTTGCCTCCTCACGTTGGCCATTCCCGGGGAGCCCTTCCCCGGCCTGCGCGAGATCCTGGTCTATCCCGCCGCCTTCGTGCCCCAGCACGTGTGCGACCCCCGCAAGTGGCTGGCCTCCAGTGAGCCGCAGCGGGCCGTGCCCTTACTAGGAGAGACTTGGGGCCAACGGGTGATCGTTCTGGGCTGGGAGCCCGTGCGGTCCGGCGTCGCCGACGCGCGGGACGGCCACAACGTGGTCCTGCACGAGTTCGCGCACGAACTCGATTCCGAGTACCAGTTGACGCCTCCGGCTTTCCCCGCTTCGGTGCTTCCGAGAATGCGGTGGGGCGGAGCGGAGGGGCCAGTCGAGTGGCGGCCGAACGTGCCCGACGCCGGCACGTGGCGCCGGGTGCTCGAGGAGAGCTACGAGCGCCTCTCCGCCAGGGTCGATGCGGGGACACCGAGCGTGATCGATCGCTATGGCGCGACGAAGCCGGTGGAGTTCTTTGCGGTGGCGACGGAGGTGTTCTTCGAACGGGCCCGAGAACTCAAAGAAGAAGACTCCGCCTTGTACGGCCAGCTGAGGGGCTTTTACCGGCAGGACCCCGCGAGCGCATTGGGTGGGTAAGAGGTATGATCAACGAGTGAAGACCCACACGCGAGGGCGGCACTAGTGGAACCTCCTGTCTTTCTCGCCGCGCTGCTGATCTTCTTCGGGATCCCCGCGTTTACGGTGATCACGGTCGCCCGGCTGCGCGCTAAGCGCGCCGAGTCAGTGCCATCGGACACTGCCGCCCGGCTCGACGCGCTCGAGCGGACCGTACAGGACGTGCAGCAGGAGCTGGCGGAGACCCACGAGCGGCTCGATTTCACCGAGCGCTTGCTCGGCAAGGCCCGGGATGAGCGTCGGATCGGCGGCTAGCGCCAAGGCGGTCTACCTGCTCGTGGTCCCGGGGTACGCGGACTGGGAGCCCGCGCACGCCGTGGCGGAGCTCCGCCGGCACGGTCACTATCGCGTCGAGGTCGTGGGACTCACGAGCGACCCCGTCAGGTCCATGGGTGGTGTCACCGTCCTCCCCACCAAGGCGCTTGCCGCCGTGGATCTCGACGACGTAGCGGTCTTCATTCTCCCTGGGGGCGATCGCTGGGAGCGCGACGGGGTCGAGCCGGAGCTGGCACAGCTCCTCCATTTACTGGACCAGCGGGAGGTGCCCATCGCGGCCATCTGCGCGGCGACGACGGCGGTGGCGCGGATGGGCCTGCTCCGGGGCCGACGCCACACGAGCAATGGATTGTCGTATCTGCGAAAGCAGGTGCCGGGGTACGCCGATGAGGCAGCCTACGTGGACGCACCTGCGGTCCGCGATCGGGGACTGATCACGGCTGCGGGACTGGGCGACGTGGAATTCGCCCGGGAGATCATGGCCGAGTTGGGAGTGCTGAGCCCGGGCGACCGTGATCAGTGGACTGCGATGTTTCGTGGTGGCCGCGTGCCGAACGGAGCGGCGTGAAGTGAAGGCCTCCGTTTTTGTCGGCACCAGCCTCGACGGGTACATCGCACGGCTGAACGGCGCCCTCGATTTCCTTCCGGCTGACGGCGGCGAGCCACATGGCTACACGGAGTTCATGGCCACGGTGGATGCGCTGGTTATTGGCCGGAACACGTTCGACATCGTCCTGGCATTCGAGTCCTGGCCGTACGGGGACAAGCCGGTGGTCGTGCTCAGCAGTCGTCCCCTGCCCCCGGTCCCCTCGGGCGCCCGGGTCGAGCGCATGTCGGGGGCGCCGGCCGGCATCGTGTCGCAGCTCGCCGCTCGCGGAATCGGTCACATCTACGTGGATGGCGGGATCACCATTCAGCGCTTTCTCGACGCGGGCCTCATCCAGCGCCTCGTCATCACCCGCGTGCCGGTCCTGATCGGGAGCGGCATCCCGCTCTTTGGCGCCTTACAACGTGATATCGCTCTTCAGCACGTCGCGACCCGCCACTATGCCAGTGGCCTGGTCCAGAGTGAGTATGTGATTGCCGATTGACCGGCTCCAATCCTGAGGACCCATGCAGCTCGAAATCCTGACGCTCTGTGACGCCGCGGCCGACTATCAGAACAAGCTCTCGCTGCTGGGAGCATTCGATACCGTTACGGCCCCTTCATTCCCCGCCACCCACCCGCAGTGCGCCATCGCCATGCGGCTCCGGTTTACGCGGATCGAAGAGGGAACCCACGCATTGCGCATCCATGTCGTGGACCAGGACGGCGCCCTCATCATGCCCAGCCTCGATGCGCAGCTGTCCGTCACGCTCGGCCCCGGGAATGAGACGGCCTCCGTGAATTTCATTCTCGGCATCCAGGGACTCCCGCTCCACCAGCCCGGCAGCTATGCCATCAACCTGGCGGTCGACGGTCGGGAAGAAGCCTCGGTACCGCTCTATGTCAGGCTCTCGACCCCGGAAGGGTCGCAAGCGGAGAACCGTTGATCAACGACCAGCAAGTGTGAACCAGGACCGGCCCGGTTACATTACAGCGCCCC
This sequence comes from Gemmatimonadales bacterium, assembly GCA_035568195.1. Lineage (GTDB taxonomy): Bacteria > Gemmatimonadota > Gemmatimonadetes > Gemmatimonadales > GWC2-71-9 > 40CM-2-70-7. The sequence goes on along the minus strand of DATMOQ010000259.1, from coordinate 10,707 downwards.
CGCAAAGAGCCCCTTCACCTTTTGCCCCGAGGATCGGGAATGACCGCCGCCCTACGTGACTTCTTGGAAATCCCCTACGACGAGCTCGAAGAGCGTAACCTCGCAGCCAAGAAGCAGCGGATCGATCGGGTGCCGGTGGCCCAGATTCAGGAAGAGCGACTCAAGTACCTGAGAGACGAGAAGCGCATCAAGGCCGTCACGGTCTGCTTCACGGACCTGGAAGGCCGGTTCCACATGCTGGACTACGACAAGAAGTTCCTCCTCGGCTCGGTGGACAACCTGACGTTCGACGGCTCCTCCATCCGCGGCTTTTCCCGCCAGCAGGAATCCGATCTGCGGCTCCGGGTGGACTGGCCCGCGTTCTACTGGCTGCCGGCCGATGTCTTCGGCCCCGGCAAGGTGCTGGTCTTCGCGGACGTCCTGGAGCGCGACGGATCGTCGTACCCGGCGGACATGCGGGGACTGCTCAAGCAGTACGGCGAGCGGCTGTTCGCCAAGGACGGCACGGTCTGCTTCGCCGCCAACGAAATCGAGGGCTTCCTGTTCAACGGCCGGGACGCCGAGCGGCGGTATCACGAAACCGGCAAGTTCGATTTCATTTCGACGGGCGGCTACTACCATTCGCTCCCGGGCGACGCCCTGCGGATGTTCATCGACACCGCGGCAGAGGTCCAGCGGGCCATGGGGTTCGCCAATGAGAAAGATCACCCCGAGGTGGCGCCCTCCCAGTTCGAGATGAACTACGGCTACGCCGAGGCGTGCGTCGCGGCGGACCAGGTGCAGCTCTACAAGCTGCTGTCCCGCCAGGTGGCGGCCCGGATGGACATGACCGCCTCGTTCTTGCCAAAGCCGCTGACCGGGGTCAACGGCAACGGCATGCACACCAACGTGTCGATCGCGCGGAAGGGGAAGAACCTGTTCTGGGACGAGAAGGGACAGGACCAGCTCTCCGCGGCCGGCTGGGAGTTCATTCAGCGGATTCTTTCCAACGGCGCCGAGATCTGTCTGCTCATGAACTCAAGCGTCAATTCGTATCGCCGTCTGGATCCGCACTTCGAGGCGCCGAATCAGATCAAGGCCTCCCCCATCGACCGGGGCTCCATGATCCGGATTCCGCTCGGCAACGAACGGTCCAAGCGGGTCGAGGTGCGCTCGATCGCGCCCGACGCCAACCCGTATCTCGCCATCTACACCATCTTCCGCACCGGCCTCGAAGGCCCCGTGGCTGCAAGTCAGGGCAAGGGAACGGACACCCGGTTCCTGTCGGACAACATCTACGACGCCATCCGCCTCCACCGGTCCAGCCCCTTCCTCAAGGAGATGTTGGGGGCCGAGGTCCACGCGAAGTACGCGGACCTGAAGGAAATGCAGGCCGAGCGATGCCCCAAGGCGCTGGGCGCGGTGGTGAAGGCGTCCGAGATCCAGTTCCACCACGAGGTCACGAACCAGTACCTCTGGTCCAAGTTCTAGGCGCGACTCGCCGCGCGGGAGCATCCAGGCGGCGCACCGAGGTTGCGACTGGTCCGTCCGGCGGCGAGGGTAGTGTCCTATGAACAAGCCCCTGGGACGTCCGCTCTTTGCGGCCAGCTTCATCGCGCTCGGCATCGCGAGCCTGGTGTATCGAAACATCCTGATGTGGCAGGAGGCGCCCGCCGGCGGCCTCGGTCCATCGCTACGGACCATTCTGGCCACCGTGTCCGGCGTGCTTCTTGTGGTCACAGGAGTGGGTCTCCTCTCCGCGCGATTCCGGAGGCCCGCATCGCGGGTGCTGTTTGCGTATCTCATTCTCCTGGGCGTCCTGCGCGAAGTTCCTCCGGTCGTGATGACGCCGCTCGAAGAGATGGCCTGGCTCGAGCTCGGGATGTTCACCGTCGTCGTGGTGGCGGGGTGGCTGCTCACGGGCCAGGAGGGCCTGCGTCCGCTCCGCGCTCTTCGGCCGATCCTGGGGGCCGCACTGATCCCGGTCGGGTTGTCGCACTTCTTCTACGTGCAGATCACGCTCGATCTGGTGCCTGCCTGGCTGCCGATGCGTCTCTTCTGGGTCTATCTGGTTGGTGCAGGCCATCTCGCGGCGGGCCTGGGGCTGCTCGTCGGCGTGCTCCCCCGCCTCGCGGCCCTGATGGAAGCCGGGATGCTCATGTCGTTTGCGATCCTGGTATGGGTCCCGAGGGTGATCGCGAGCCCCGGCGTACAATTCAATTGGACGGAGATGCTCGGGACCTGCGTCATCGGCGCGGCGATGTGGGTGGCGGCGGACTCCCTCGCCGGGATGCCGTGGCTCTCGAACCACTTCCCTTCTACCGGCGTCGACCTACCTTAGAGAATCGTGCGGTTGGGGAGGGCCCGAAATGTCTTCGATTCGTCTGTTACTCGTCGGATGCCTGACCAGCGCCGCGTCCTGTCAGAACGCGAGCGGTCCTTCGCTCATTGAGCTGCAGCAGGCCCAGGCCACCTGGGCATCGCACCACCTCAGCAAGTACGCCTACCGGTATCAGACCACGGGTTTCTTCAACGCCCTCGACGGGCAGACGATTCGCCTTGTGGTCCTGGCCGACACCGTCCGCACGGCCCAATTCGTCGCCACCAACGATTCCGTGCCGGCGTCACCGGCAATATTCCCGACGATCGATCGCCTCTTCGCGGTGGCGATTGCCGCGCGCGAAGATGGCAGTCTCGTGGCCGCGGAGTTCGATCCCGTCTTCGGGTATCCGACCCGGCTCCAGATCTCGGGGCCCCCGGACGCCAGCGGGGCCATCCTCAGCTCGGATCTTGAGCTCCTGCCGTGACCCGGTCCGTGGCTTTTCAAGGGGGTGGGCTCATGCGCGCAGCGCTGTCCCTCGGTCTGTTTGCGATTCTGAGTCTGGGTGGTGGCCGCGTGGCGGCCGCGACGCCCACCGACACCGTATCTACCGCTACGCGAGTGGAGACGCGGGGCAAGCTCGAGGCTCTTCTCACTACCTACGCCAAGACGCTCGGGTTCCGCCGCTGGTACCGGAGCGACGACAATCCCTTCGCCATCCAGATGTTCTACGATCGTGATCTCCGGTATGCCTCACAGCTGGAAATCGTGATCAACGTCACCCGCCAGAATACGATCGGCTTCCGGGTCTTTCCCCACTGGGAGAGCCCCGGCCCGGGCGATTACATCGACCTCGACCAGGCGCGGGACCCGCAGGGACTGATGCAGGAAGCGCTCCGGCTCTCGGAACAGAACTTCATGTTCTGGGCCCTGGACGGGTCACACGACCTCTTCGCGGGGTTCACGATTACCCTGGAGTCGGGGTTTCCGGAGGCGGCGGTGCGCGTGGTGCTGGAGAGCGTACCACTGGTGGACGACTCGGTGGGAGACCTGCTGCGATACGCGGAGTAGAGGGCGCCCGCCAACACAAAGCCTCACGCATCACGCGCGTGAGGCTTTGTGCACTACTCTTCCCTAGGATGTCGAACGGTGGCTACGGCTGCATGTTCCCGAAATTGACACCAGTGGAGCTCCCGCCGGAGACCCCAAAGGTGTAACCGAACCCCGACGGGCACGATGCCGGAAACATCGGCGACGCTTGGCTCCATCCGATTTCCACTACTTCACACACGGTATACGTCCCGTCCGCGAGGCCGGTGAGCTGGTAGTTTCCGTTGGCGTCGGTCGTGGCGCTCGTCGTCGTCGGTCCGAAGACGTTCACCACCCACCCTGCCAGCCCGCTGCCGGTGCTCGAGTTCCGCACGGTCCCCGAGATCGATCCGCCAGAAGGAGGGGGCGGCGGCGGGGGGGGAGGAGTCGGCGCCACAGGCGAACACCCCGTCCGCGGGCGGCCGAGGGGGTCAGCGTTACGAACGTGACTGTACGACGTCGGTGACCGGTGCTCGTCAGCGACCGCGCACTGGGCAGGGTCCTTGACGGCCGCTGCGCCCTGGGCGAGGGCTCCAATTACCGGCGCCGAAACGAGCCCGAGCACGAGCAGGGGAACGCGCATTACATCCTCCAAGAAGGTGATTAGGGCGCGGATGGAGACTCGCATGCCGGGGTCCGGGCGGCCGTGTTCGGCGTCACGAGCACTCGCAAGCTCGGGCGGGGGCGCGGCTTGGCGCCGGGGTCTTGGCCCCCGCAGGCACCCGCCGTCAAGCGACCCATCCCGGCGTGATGTGGCGCACACATCCGTCGGGAAGGCCTCGCGGAGCCACCTACGCTGTCCGCTCGCGGGACGGCCCATCCCACGACCGGACGGGTGGCCGGGTCAGTTCCAGCCCTAACCCGCGTTTCCCCAACGAGTTCGGTGCCCTGCATCGGGGCACAGCGCTTGCCCTCGGGGCCCTTATGCTGCCGTTCCCCACCCCCCTGGCACGCTGAGGCCCGGCAATGCGCACGATTCGGCTGGCTTTCCGTACTCTGTTCCGGACTCCCTTTGTCACCACCGTCGCGATCCTCTCCCTCACGCTGGGCATCGGTGCGAGCTCCGCGATCTTCTCTCTCTTCGATGAAGTGCTCCTGCGCCCCCTGCCCGTCCCGGACCCGGGCCGCCTGGTCAACCTCTCCGCGCCCGGACCGAAGCCGAGATACGGGTCGTGCGGGCAAGCGGGGGGCTGTGAGGTGGTGTTCAGCTATCGGATGTTTCGGGATCTCGAGCGGCAGCAGGACGTGTTCTCGGGACTGGCGGGCCAGGTCCCTTTCAACGCGAGCGTGGCATATCAGGATCAGCCGGTCACCGGTGACGCCGTCCTGGTCTCCGGGTCCTACTTCCCGACCCTCGGCGTCCATCCCGCCGTCGGACGTCTCCTGTCCGAGGGCGACGATCAGGGCATCGGTACCAACTTCGTCGCCGTGCTCTCCTACGCCTTCTGGCAGTCCCACCTGGGAGGGGATCGGGCGATCCTCGGCAAGCCCATCCTCGTGAACGGCCGGGCGATGACCATCGTCGGCGTCGCCGAGCCGGGGTTCGAAGGCACGACGCTCGGGTTGCAGCCGCTGGTCTACGTGCCGATCACCATGCAGGGGATCCTGATTCCCACTGGCGAGGACTTCGAGGACCGGCGGGACTATTGGGTCTACCTCTTCGCCCGCCTCAAGCCCGGTATGACGCTCCAACGGGCCGGGGTCAGCCTGAACGGCTTGTACCACTCGATCATCAACGACGTCGAGGTGCCGCTGCAGCAGGGAATGAGCGATGCGACGCTGGCGCAGTTCCGTGACAAGAAGATCGGCCTCGAGCCCGGCTCGCGGGGGCAGAGCCTCCTGCCGCAGTCGACGTCCACCCCGCTCCTACTGCTCTTCGGGGTGACGGGGATCGTGCTGCTCATCGCCTGCGCCAACATCGCCAACCTGCTCCTCGCCCGCGGCGCGGGACGCGCGCTGGAAATGGGCCTCCGGCTGGCCCTCGGCGCCAGCCGCGCCCAGCTGATCGTGCAGTTACTGGTCGAGTCGCTCGCCCTGGCGTGCCTCGGAGGGCTCGCCAGCCTCCTGGTCGCGAAGTGGACGCTCTCAGGGATCGCCTCGTTGATCCCCTCCAGCGCCAGCGGGGGGCTCGCCTTCACCCTCCAGCCGCCGGTCCTGCTGTTCTCGGCGGCGCTCACCGTCGGGACGGGGCTGGTGTTTGGGCTGTTCCCCGCCTGGCACAACACCCGCGGAGACCTGGTGACGACCATCCGGGCCAATGCGGGGCAGATCTCGGGCGCGCGAACGGCTGCGCGCTTCCGCACGTCACTGGTCACTCTCCAGATCTCACTCGCGACCGCGCTGCTCATCGCCGCCGGGTTGTTCATGAAGAGCCTCGTGAACGTCGCGCGCGTCGACCTCGGGGTGCATATCGATTCCGTCGTCACGTTCCGACTGTCCCCGGAGCAGGCGGGCTACGACGACGCGCGGGCGGCGGCGTACTACACGCGCGTCGAAGAAGTGCTGGCAGGCATTCCGAGTGTGACCTCCCTGACGACGTCCGTGGTGCCCCTCTTCGCCGGACAGAACCGGAGCCGGGGCGTGATGGTGCAGGGCTTCCCCACCGGGCCCGACGTCGATAACGTCTCGCACTACAACTTGGTGGGGGCAAACTATTTCTCGACCTTCGGCGTACGTCTCGCCGCGGGGCGGGAGTTCACCGACGCCGACCGCCGCGGCGCGCTGCGGGTCGCCGTCGTGAACCAGACCTTCGTGAAGAAGTTCAACTTGACGACCGGCGCCGTCGGAAAATACTTCTCGGACCCCCCCGACACGGCCAGCATCCAGATCGTTGGCGTGGTCCCCGATCTGAAGTACTCCCAGGTCAAGGATCCCGCGCCCCCGGTGTTCTACCTGCCCTGGCGGCAGCGCGCGGACGTCCCCTCGATGAGTTTTTACCTGCGCACGCCCCGCCCGGAAACGGTGCTGCGTACCATTTCGGGGGTCGTACGGCGACTTGATCCCGGCATCCCGGTCGAAGGACTCAAGACCGTGGCGCAGCAGGTCCAGGACAACGTCTTCCTGGACCGGATGATCTCGATGCTCTCCGCCGCGTTCGCCGTGCTGGCGACGCTGCTCGCCGCGGTCGGCCTGTACGGCGTCCTGGCGTATACGGTGGCCCAGCGGACGCGCGAGATCGGCGTCCGGATGGCGCTCGGCGCCGACGCGGGACGGATGCAGTTGATGGTGCTCCGGCAGGTGGGCGGGATGATGGTCGTCGGGGGCCTGATCGGATTGGTCGGCGCGCTCGGCGCCGGGAAGGCCGCCAGCTCCCTGCTCTTCGGCCTGAATGGCTCGGACCCCGTGGTCTTTGCCCTGTCCCTGGTGGTCCTGATGCTGGTGGCCTTGGCGGCGGGGTACCTGCCGGCCCGCCGGGCGTCCAAGGTCGACCCGATCCGGGCCCTGCGGTATGAGTGAACCTGGCTGATACGGGGTCCTCCCCTTCGCCCCCATTGACAAGAAAAGTTGTCAATGGTACCATCCTTTCATGCTCGACATGCTCGACCTCCAAGTCATCGATGATCCGGCGGCGGCGACGGTGGCCCTCGAGCCGACGCGAAGCCGACTGCTCTCCGAGCTGGCCACCCCTGCCTCGGCGGCGACGCTGGCCACCCGGGTCGGCGTGGCTCGACAGAAGGTCAACTACCACCTGCGCGCGCTGGAGGCGCACGGGCTGGTCCGGCTGGCCCAGAAACGGAAGTGGGGCGGGCTGACTGAACGGCTGCTCGTCGCGACGGCCGCTTCCTACGTCGTTTCGCCAGGCGCCCTGGGCCCGGTCGCCGTCGATCCGGACCGGGAGGTCGATCGGCTGTCCGCGAGCTATCTCATCGCCCTGGGCGCACGGATGGTCCGCGAGGTGGGCGACCTCGTTCGTCGGGCGAGCCAGGCGGGCAAACGCCTGGCGACCCTGGCAGTGGATACCGAGGTGCGCTTCCGGTCGCCGGCGGACCGGGCGGCGTTCACCGCGGAACTCACTGAAGCCATCGCGACGCTCGTTTCGAAGTATCACGATTCTTCAGCCCCCGGCGGGCGCGCGCATCGCCTGGTGGTCGTGGCCCATCCGTTGCCGAAGCCGTCGCATCCCCGGGAGATATCATGACCGTGAAGAAGGAAGCGGCGCGACGCTCGGCAGAAGCCGAGTTGCGTACCCTGACGGCCAAGTTCGGGCCCGCGCATCTACGGCTCACCGGCGCAACCCGACGGTGGCTGCACAAGCGCCTGCCCACGGCCCATGAGGTGGTGTACGAATACCGCGACTGCTTCGTGATCAGCTATTCACCGAGCGAGCGCGGGTACGAGGGCGTTCTTGCGATCCGTGGGAGCGCGGACGGCGTCAGGCTGTACTTCAATCGCGGCAAGGAACTACCCGATCCCGCGAAGCTGCTGCAGGGGTCCGCCATGGCGCGCTGGATCACCCTGGAGGGCGCGTCCACACTCGCGCGTCCGGAAGTAACACGCCTCTTCGACGAGGCGATGGCTCGCAATCGCGTGCCGTTCGCGCGCGCCGGTCGCGGACCCGTGGTCATTCGTTCGGCATCGGCCAAGACACCCAAGGAGCAGTCATGAGCGTGAAGAGAGAAGCCTCCGGTCGCCGTTCCCTGCAGGTCGAGCTCGAAGTCCCCGGCACGCCGGAGGAAGTGTGGCAGGCCATCGCCACCGGGCCGGGTATTTCGTCCTGGTTTGTGCCGGCCGAGTTCGAGGAGCGTGACGGGAAACCCGTCGCGATGAAGTTGACGTTCGGCCCGGGCATGGATGCCCGTTCTAGCCTGACGGCCTGGGATCCACCGCGGATGTTTGCCGCGCAGGGCGAGAGCTGGGCTGGCGCGCCGCCCCTGGCAAGCGAGTGGCGCGTCGAAGCGCGCGCCGGTGGCACATGCATCGTGCGCATTGTCTATAGCATTTTCGCCAGCACGGACGAGTGGGATAACCAGCTGGAAGAGGCCAAGGGCGGATTCTCGGGCTTCTTGCGCACCCTCACGGTCTATCTCACGCACTTTCGCGGGCAACGCTCTGTGCTCAGTCAGTTCGTGGCTCCCGTCGCGGGAACCGAAGCGAACGCCTGGGAAACACTGACCGGGGCGTTGGGACTCAAGGGCTTGGGCGTCGCCCAGCGTTGCACGGCGCCCGCGGGTGTGCCGGCACTCAGCGGCGTGGTGGAGTACGTCAACCGGAGTCCGTACGACGCCCTGCTGAGGATCGACAAGCCGGGACCTGGCATAGCCGCGCTTGGCGTCTTCACCTTCCCCGGCGGTACCCAGACTATGGCGGCGATGAACCTCTATTTCTACGGCGCTCAGGCGGCCGAAACCGCCGCCCGGGTGACGCCGCTCTGGCAAGCGTGGCTCCAGGCACGCTTCCCGATGCCGGCGGAGGCTTGAATGAGAACGCTCAAGATCATCGAGCACATCTCGCTGGACGGCGTGATCCAGCACTCCGCCGATGATGGCGACTTCGCTTACGGCGACTGGACGGCGCCTTATCGGACCCCCGCTGGGCGGGACGCCGTCACGGCCGCGCACGGCGAGCGCTTTGACCTGCTGCTGGGCCGTCGCACGTACGATATCTGGTCGGCCTTCTGGCCAAGAACGCCGAGCAGTCCGATAGCGGACCGGCTTAATGCGGCAACGAAGTATGTTGCGACCCACCGTCCGAAAAGTCTTGCGTGGGGCCCGTTCGAGGGCCTGGGACCGGACCTCGTCGCGGGCGTGCGCCGCATCAAGGCGCAGGACGGCCCGGGCCTTGTTCTCTCAGGTAGCTCCACGCTGACATCGACGCTGCTCGAGCATGGGCTGGTGGATGAAGCCGTGCTGATCGTCTATCCGATTCTGTTGGGCACGGGGAAGCGCATCTTTGCGGAGGGGACCCCGGCGCGCGCATTCGAGCTCGTCAGCACGAAAGCAACGCCGTCCGGCGTCATTCTCAATGCTTACAAGGTCGTCGGGCCTTTGAAAGTCGGAAAGGGCGCCTAAACAAACAGGTCCTTCGCGTCGCGCGCGTTCGCGCGCTCGCTCAGGATGACAGCTCGCGTGGGTTGTTGGGATAGAAGGTGGGAGAGGGTGCTGGTCCGGGTGGTTCGGACCAGCACCCTCTCCCACCTCTTACTCTAATGAAGCACGAGGCTGTCATCCTGAGCGCCGAAGGCGCGAAGGACCTGCTTCGCGGATCGGAACGCTCCACCGGAACGACCCCCACTCCAGCGTGAGTCGAGAAACGCCGGCGCGGCTGGATGGAGGCACGATGCGGATCGTGAACTGTTCCACGTTCCCGGGCATCGAGTCTACCGTCATCGGCCGACGCGCGAGGTCCTGCCCCGCGTCATACTCCGTGCCCCACTGGCCGGACTGACGGTTGATGATCAGCGTCACGCCGGTCCGGGTCGGCAGGGTCCAGAGGGTGTAGGTCCCCACGCGCAGGGCGACACCGGCGAGGTCGACGGGCGCCGAAACGGTCAGTTGGGTGGCGGCGTTCGCTCCGGTGCGCCAGACCTCGTCGTACGGAAGGAGGGCGCCCACGAGCGTCCGGCCGCGCCGGACGGGACGGCCGTAGTCGATGGTCAGCGAGGCTCCCCCCACCGTGGCGCGAACGGTGTCCCGCGGGCTCAGGAACCCGGCGAGGCCGGTGCGCTGTTCATCGGCGGCGAACCCCGTCGCGATGGCGTCGATGTCAGGGACGTCGGTGATGCGGCGGACTTCCTGCTTGTAGGTCGTACCCTGCCCCGAGTAGGACGTCAGGCGGCCGCTCGTGTCGACGCGCGCGGTGCCCGTGCCGGCGAGACCGGTGCTGCTGATCGCGTAGGAGCCGTCGGGATGGCGCACGATGTCGGCGTATCCGACGTGGCCCTCGTCCCAACCCTCGAAAAAGTATTGACCGATCCGGGCAGGTGTCGTGTCGGGTTGGCGACGTGCGGCGTCCAGCAGGAGCTCCCAAGTGGCGTACACGAAGGCGTTCCAGGGAACGGTCTCCGCGTATGCCCTCTGGTAGGCCCACGCGTGATTGCCCGCCGAGGTGCGGCGCGTGAACGACGTGGCGCGATCGGAAAAGACCGCGGTGTGGTGGATCCGTTGGTCGGCAGGCGGAGCGTTCGGGATATACGTGTCCATCGACCAGCTCTTGATCACGCCATTCGGCGCCAGCTCGGCTTCCCAGCGCCGTCGAGTGACGGTGGGTGATCGTCCGATCGCATCGCCCACGATCCGGTTTCCGCTGCGGGTCACGCGTTCGACCGAGGTCGTGTCGTTGCCGAGGACGGCGACGAAGCCGTAGGTCTCGGTGCGGGCGCA
>DATMOQ010000258.1:0-7289 GCA_035568195.1 Gemmatimonadales bacterium | reverse complement strand
TATCCGGCTCCGCGGTAGCTCGAGCCTGGACTCATCGAGCAATCCGGCGAGGTCACGGACTCGGGCACGGTCCCGACGATGGTGTTGGTGCTCAGGTTGACGAGCACTCCGCCCGAGTCACCGCTCGAAAAAACTATTGGCGCGCCGGCCGAATCCGGATTCACCCGCGTGACCTGACCCGACATGATAGGACCCACCAGCTCTTCGCGGAATCCGGCGAGACTGATCGGACCCAGATTCGTGGATGCCACCCCCTCGGTCACTTGCAGACTGTATGTCCCGCCGAGCGCCGGCATGCGCGCCGCGACCGTGGAATCGCCGACCCGTCGGACCACCAACGTCTGTGTCCCGGCGGTCAGCACGGGCAACGGCTCCGCGCCCGTGAACAGGCTGGCCGTGACTTCCACCACCCCGCCGGCCCATTGCGGTGTCGACGTGATCCGCGGGTTGAACGGAGGAGCGTGAGTTCCGGTCGGTTGGTCACCGCTACAAGCGATCAGGCTTCCGAAAGCGGCGAGAGCTGCGACCTGACGGAAATGGCGCATCGGGGGCCTCCGGGCAAAGTGCACATTCTTATTATCCCGTGAGGGCCGGGCACGTGCAAGGACCTAGCCTCGCGCCGCCTTCAGGATCGCGTCCGCGGAGCGCGCGATGTCTTCGTTCGTGGTATTCCATCCCGACACCGAGATCCGCATGGCCCCCTTCCCCTGCCACGTGGTGCCCGACAGCCAGCACGTTCCCTCGTTCTGCACGCGCTCGACTACGGTGCGGGTGTGCGCATCGGCGTCGCCGCCACCAGAGGGTGTGAAGCGCGCGAGCACCTGATTCAACACCACGTCGTTCAGAATCTCGACTCCCGGACCCTTGCTGAGCCGCTCCGCCATCGCCAGCGCCTGGGCGCAGTTACGCTGTACCAGCTCAGCGACCCCCCGCTTTCCCAGGGACCGGAGTGCCGCGTAGACGGTGAAGCCCCGCCCCCGCCGGGAGAACTCGGGCGTCCAGTCCTCGGGGTCGCGCCGTTGGTCGGCGGACTTCTCCAGATACGCGGCACTGGCGGTGAACGCGCCCCGGTGGGCGCTCGAGTCGGCCACGATCGCGATTCCGCAGTCGTAGGGAACGTTGAGCCACTTGTGCGCATCGGTGGCCCACGAATCGGCCCGCTCGATGCCCTTCGTCAGGGCCCGATGCGCGGGACTGGTGGCGGCCCACAGACCGAAGGCGCCGTCCACATGGAGCCACGCCCCGCGCTCCCGCGTGATCCTGGTGATCTCGTCGAGCGGATCGAACGCGCCCGTGTTGACGTTCCCCGCCTGCGCGCAGACGATGGCCGGTCCCTGCGTGGCGGCGAGCGCCTGGCGGAGCAGGTCCGCCCGCATCCGTCCCTGACCGTCGACGGGCACGGTGCGGACGCGCGACGCGCCCAGGCCCAGCAACCGGAGCGCGACGAAGATGGTGACATGCGCCTCCGCGCCGACCACGACGTCGATTTCCGGCGCGCCGAAGAGCCCCTGCTGCTCCACATCCCAGCCGGCCTTCCGGAGTACGGCGTGCCGCGCGGCCGCCAGGCAGGTGGCGTTCGCCATCTGGCAGCCCGTCACGAACCCCACGCTCGCGGTGCCCGGCAGGCCGAAGAGGTCGAGCAGCCAGCCCGCGGCAACATCCTCCACCACCGCGGCGGCCGGCGACGTGACGTAGATGCCGGCGTTCTGGTCCCAGGCGGACGTCAGCCAGTCCGCGCCCAGTGCGGCCGGCAGGCTCCCGCCGATCACGAATCCGAAGTAGCGCGGACCCGCCGACGCGACGATCCCGCCGTCCGCGTTCCGCGCCAGATCCGCGACCACCCGGGCCGCGTCCGTCCCCTCCTCCGGGAGCGGGCCGCCCAGAGCCGCTTGCAGCTCTGCGACAGACGCGCGTGCGCCCACCGGCCTGGTGGGAAGTCCGGCCAGGTAGGCGCGGGCGGCGTGCACCGCGGCATCGAGTGCGTCCGAATGAGTCACAGGTGCTTCCTCGTTGAACGGGTGGTGGCGAACGCGACGGCACGACTGACGACGGACTGGTCCCGCAAGACACCGCGATGCCCGAGACCGTCGGTCAGTACCAGCTCCGCTCCCGGCCAGGCGGCGGCGATGGCTTTCCCTTCGGCGACCGACACCGTGTCGTCGTTCCGGTCGTGAATCACCAGCGCGGGACTCCGGGCGCGGGAGAAGACGGGGATCACGTCGAGCTGGTCCCACTTGAACCTGATCCGCCGTTCGCTGCGACTTCTCAGGGCCGCGAGGGTTCTGGATCCGAGCCGCAGATCGCGGCCAAAGCGATCCACAAACCCGACCGCGTCCGACACCGGCGCGAGCAGGACTGCGCGTCGAGGCTCGAGCCCGCCCGCCAAGGCGATCGCCGTGACCGTGCCTCCGAGCGAGTGGGCCACGATGGCGTGGGGCCGACCCACTTGATCCACTACGGCCGCAAGCGCGCGCGCCAGCTGCGGCGCCGACGAGCGGCCCCGGCCCGTGAGCCCATGGCCGGGGCCGTCGTACGTCACGGCGCTGAATCCCGCCGCGAGAATCGGGTCGACGAATGCCGAGAACCGCCCGCCGGCGCCGCCCCAGCCGTGCACGAGCAGCACCACCGGCCCCATGCCCCACTGCCAGGCGCGGACCGGCCGGTCCTCGGACGTCACGGTGAACGCCCTGGCCCGCCCCAGCGCGCGATGCTCGTCGGCGGTGAGGGGGCGATGGGGTGGGGTGAAGAACAGTCGTTCCGCCCACCACCCGGCGAGGTCGGGAGAGATCGCCTGGGCACCCCGCAGCCCGAGTACCGTCGCCGTCAACGCAAGATTCGCCATGGTAACGCGGGAATGTAGCTTACTCGCCGTGGACACCGAGGTGCTCGTCATCGGCGGCGGCCCGGCCGGCCTCGCGACCTCGCAGCAGCTGCGGCGCCGCGGAATCTCCCATAAGGTGCTCGAACGCGGGGACACCGTGGGTCACACCTGGGCGAATCTCTACGATTCGCTGGTGCTCCACACCGGTAAGTGGATGTCGAGCTTACCGGGGCTCCCGTTTCCGCGGGATTACCCGACGTTTGTAAGCCGGGGAGACTTCCTGACCTATCTGCGCCGCTACCGGGACACCTTCGATCTCCCGGTCGAGACGGGGAAGGACGTCGAACGGCTGGAGTGGACGACGCACGGCTGGACGGCGCACGTGGCGGGGAGCCAACTCCGCGCGCGGGCGATCGTGATGGCCACCGGCATCGTCGCGAATCCGGTGTCCCCGCGCTTCCCCGGCCAGGACCAGTTCCGGGGACGGCTCCTGCACAGTGTCGAGTACCGGCGCCCCGATCCGTTCCGCGGACAGCGAGTGCTGGTGGTCGGCGTCGGCAACTCCGGCGGCGAAATCGGGTCCGAGCTCGCCCGCGACGGTGTGCCGGTGACCATCGCGGTGCGGTCGGGCGCGAACGTCGTCCCCCGTGAGCTCTTCGGCGTGCCGATCCAGTACCTCGCGTATTATGTCCGCAAGCTTCCCCGCCCCGCCCAGCGCGTGGTGGTCTCGATCATCAGGCAGATCACGCGAATCCGGCGCGGGCCGCCGGTGCTGCCACCCTCCCCGGTATTCCCGCTCGACGCGGTCCCGATGATCGGATTTCATCTGGTGGATGCCATCAAGTCGGGAGCCGCGCAGGTGCGCCCCGGTTTGGCCGCGCTCACCCCCGGGGGAGCGCGGTTCACCGATGGCCGTGAGGAGCCGTTCGACACGGTCATTCTCGCCACCGGCTTCCACGCGGCCCTCCGACCCCTCGGCCCCCTCGTCTCCGCTGACGCCAATGGGTTCGCACGCCGGACCGATCGGGTCACCAGTGCCGATCAGGCGGGGCTCTACTTCGTCGGGTCGAACTACGACTCGGGAGGCGGGCTTCACAACATCGGCGTGGACGCCCAACTGGTCGCGCGGCGGCTTTCCGGTCGGGGTTCCATGTAGCACCATCGCGACACGTGGCGGTTCTCGCCCACTCCGGGCCTGCCCCCCGCGCGCTTCTCTATTGGCCCAGAACTTGAACTAAGGAGTTCCGATGCCCCATCCCCGCGACGGCCTCCTGGACGTCACACCGGCCCGGACTTCGGACGCCGGCCGTGTGCTCACCGCGGAGGCCCTGGCCTTTGTCGCCCGTCTCGGGGCCAAATTCGAATCCACCCGGCAATCCTTGCTCGAGCGCCGTCGCGTGCGCCAGGCGGACTTCGACGCCGGCCGGCTCCCGGACTTTCTCGCCGAGACCGCCGCGGTGCGTCGGGACCAGTGGCGGGTGGCGCCCCCGACCCGGGACCTCGAAGACCGCCGCGTGGAGATCACCGGACCGGTCGAGCGGAAGATGATGATCAACGCCCTGAACTCGGGCGCCCGCGTCTTCATGGCGGACTTCGAAGATGCCCTCTCCCCCACCTGGGAAAACGTGGTCCACGGGCAGGCAAACCTGCAGGATGCCATCCGGCGGACGTTGACGTTCACCAGCCCCGAGGGAAAAGCGTACCGGCTGGCCGAGAACGTCGCGACGCTGGTGGTCAGGCCGCGCGGCTGGCACCTCGACGAGCGGCACGCGACCCTGGGAAACACCCCCGTCTCGGCGTCCCTGTTCGACTTCGGCCTCTACTTCTTCCACAACGCCCGGGAGCTGATGAGCCGGGGCTCGGGACCCTACTTCTATCTCCCCAAGCTCGAGTCCCACCTCGAGGCCCGCCTGTGGAACGACGTGTTCGTTTTCGCCGAGCGGGACCTCGGCATTCCACCCGGCACGATCCGCTGCACGGTGCTGATCGAGACCATCCTGGGCGCGTTCGAGATGGACGAGATCCTCTATGAGCTCCGCGAGCATGGTCCGGCGCTGAACGCCGGTCGCTGGGACTACATGTTCAGCATCATCAAGAAATTCCGGAACCGCGCCGAGATGGTCCTGCCCGACCGGGTGCAGGTGACCATGACGGTGCCCTTCATGCGCGCGTACACGGAGCTCCTGGTCGCCACCTGTCACCGCCGGGGCGCCCATGCGATCGGCGGAATGGCCGCCTTCATACCCAGCCGCAGGGACGCGGAGGTCAACGCCAAGGCCATCGCGAAGGTCACCGAAGACAAAGATCGTGAGGCGGGGGACGGATTCGACGGTACCTGGGTGGCCCATCCCGATCTCGTGCCCGTGGCTCAAGCGTCGTTCGACAACATCCTGGGCAACCGCCCCCACCAGAAGGACCGGCTACGGGAGGACGTGCGGACCACGGGGGGCGCCCTTGTGAACCTCATGATTCCCGGGAGCTCGGTGACCGAGGCCGGCGTGCGAACCAACGTCAGCGTCGCCGTCCAATATCTCGCGAGCTGGCTGGCGGGCGTCGGGGCGGCCGGGATCAATAATCTGATGGAAGACGCCGCAACCGCGGAGATTTCGCGCGCCCAGCTCTGGCAGTGGATCCGGCAGGGAACCCGGCTCGCCGACGGCCGAACCATGACGCGCGAGCTCTACACCGCGGTGCGTGATGACGAGCGGAAGAAGCTGGGGACTCTGCCCCACCTCGAAGCCGCGGTCCGGCTCCTCGACGGCCTGGTCCTTGCATCTGACTTCACTGAATTCCTCACCATTCCGGCGTACCGGGAGCTCGACCGAGCCCAAGGAGGATGAGATGAGCAACGAGACCCTGCGGGACATCGCGGCGCTGGAGCGGGGCTGGGCCAACGACTCACGCTGGACCGGCACCAAGCGGGACTACCCGGCGGCCGATGTCGTGGCCCTCCGTCCCTCGCTCCGGATCGAGCACTCGCTGGCCCGCGCGGGCGCCGAGCGCCTGTGGGACCTGCTCGAGACCAGGGCCTACGTGCCCACCTTCGGGGCGCTCACCGGCGCCCAGGCGGTGCAGATGGTGAAGGCGGGATTACCCGCCATCTACCTGAGCGGCTGGCAGGTGGCGGCGGACGCCAATCTCTCGAGCCAGACCTATCCCGATCAGAGTCTCTATCCCAGCAACAGCGTGCCGGCGCTGATCCGGCGGCTCAACAATGCGCTGATGCGCGCCGACCAGATCGAGCGGGCGGAGCAGGGGCACGCCTCCGTGGACTGGTATGCCCCGATCCTGGCGGACGCCGAGGCGGGATTCGGCGGGCCGCTCCACGCGTTCGAGCTGATGAAGCAGATGATCGAGGCCGGCGCGGCCGGCGTGCACTTCGAAGATCAGCTCGCGTCGGAGAAGAAGTGCGGGCACCTGGGCGGCAAGGTCCTGGTCCCCACGCAGCAGTTCATCCGCACGCTGGTGGCGGCGCGCCTGGCCGCGGACGTCCTGGACGTGCCGACGCTCATCGTGGCCCGCACCGACGCCCTGTCGGCCACGCTCCTGACCTCGGACATCGATCCGCGGGACCGGCCCTTCCTGACCGGCGAGCGGACGCCGGAGGGATACTTCCGGGTGCGGGACGGCCTGGAGCCGGTGATCGTCCGCGCGCTGGCCTACGCCCCGTACGCCGACCTGCTCTGGTTCGAGACCGCGACGCCCGATCTGGAGCAGGCGCGGCGGTTCGCCGACTCGATTCACACGAAATTCCCCGGCAAGCGGATGGCGTACAACTGCTCACCGTCCTTCAATTGGAAGCAGCATCTGGGGGACGCCGACATCGCCCGGTTTCAGGACGCGCTGGCGCAGATGGGCTACCGGTTCCAGTTCATCACGCTCGCGGGCTGGCACCTCCTCGGCCTGCACACCTTCGAGCTGGCGCGGGCGTATCGCGACGAGGGAATGCCGGCGTACGTGCGACTGCAGCAGCAGGAGTTCGCGCGGGAAGCGGATGGCTACACCGCCACCCGCCACCAGCGCGAGGTGGGCGCGGGCTACTTCGACCGGGTGCTGGCGGCAGTGACGGGGGGCGAAGCGTCGACGTCGGCGCTCGCCGGGTCGACCGAGGCCGCCCAATTCAAAGCGGCGGCCGCCGGTCGGTAAGTCCGGCGCTCAGGGAGCGCTGGATACGGCGCGGGTGGCGGTCTTGCCGCTCCCGCCCCCGCCCCACTTCTGGAACCAGCTCATCATGTAGAGCTGGGTCCGCATGAAGTTCGAGGGCTTGGACCCGGTGCCGTGGAACTCGTCCGCAAAGCGCAGCATCACCGTCGGTACGTGGCGCATCTTGAGGGCCGAGTAGTACTCCTCGGTCTGCGGGATGGGCGTGCGGCGGTCGAGCTCCCCGGTCATGAGGAGTGTGGGCGTGGTGACATGCCCCACGTACATCAGCGACGAGTGGGCCAGCCAGGCATCCGGCTTCTCCCAG
>DATMOQ010000257.1:0-2302 GCA_035568195.1 Gemmatimonadales bacterium | reverse complement strand
ATCTGACGCAATACACGCTGGCGGTGGACCGCAGCAACGCGCGCCTGGCCAACCGCTTCACGCCTCACGATCCCAGCGTCCTGCGGCTGCTCAAGCTGGTGGCCGAGGCGGCGCGCGTGGCCGGCAAGCCGGCGAGCGTCTGCGGCGAAATGGCGTCGGAGCCCATCTCGGCTTTTCTGCTGGTGGGACTCGGATACGAAACACTCTCGGTGGCGCCGCCGGCCCTGCCGCTCATCCGGTGGCTGGTGCGGCAGGTGAGCCGCGAGCAGGCGATGTCGGCGGCGGCGGCGGCGTTGGCCGCGCGTTCCGCCGACCTGGCGCTCGACATTCTGCGTTACGCGCTGGCGGAGGCGGTGGACATGAAGCTTCTCGACCCCGACGCGCACGCGCGGTTGCCCGGGGGTCGCACCTCGGCTAGCTTGCCCACCTAAAGGGGGATGCACCGATAATGCTGGACGCGCGCCATGTTTTCACGTCCGAGTCCGTCACCGAAGGCCATCCCGACAAGATCGCGGACCAGATTTCCGACGCGATCCTGGACGCCATTCTGACCAACGACTCCGCCGCCCGGGTCGCCTGCGAAACGCTGGTGACCACCGGGATGGCGGTGATCGCGGGTGAAATCACCACCTCCACGTACGTCCATATCCCCGACATCGTGCGCGGGACCATCAAGTCCATCGGCTACACCGATGCGAGCTTCGGCTTCGATGCCGAAACCTGCGCGGTGCTCACCACCATCGACCGGCAATCCGCCGACATCGCGATGGGTGTGGACACCGGCGGCGCCGGGGATCAGGGGATGATGTTCGGGTACGCGAGCAACGAGACCGCGTCCCTGATGCCGCTGCCCATCGTGCTCGCGCACCGCCTGGCCGAGCGTCTGGCGGCCGTCCGGAAGGACGGGACCCTGTCGTGGCTGCGGCCCGACGGCAAGACGCAGGTCAGCGTGATTTACGAGGGCGCCCGGCCGGTGGGGATCAGCAAGGTCGTCGTCTCCACCCAGCACTCGGACCGGGTCAAGGCCGCCGAGCTGCGCGAGGCCGTGATCAAGACCGTGGTGAAGCCCGTGCTGGCTGACGCCGGGTTCACGGTGCCCGACGCGGATGTGCTGGTGAATCCCACCGGACGCTTCGTCGTCGGGGGCCCGCAGGGGGACGCGGGACTCACGGGCCGCAAGATCATCGTGGACACCTACGGCGGCATGGCCCGGCACGGCGGGGGAGCGTTCAGCGGGAAGGATCCCTCCAAGGTCGACCGCTCGGCCGCCTACGCCATGCGCTGGGTGGCCAAGAACATCGTGGAGTCGGGACTCGCCTCCCGCTGCGAGGCGCAGGTGGCGTACGCCATCGGTGTCGCCGACCCCGTGTCCGTCATGATCGACACCTTCGGTACGGGCACCGTGCCCGAGGCCGCTCTGGAAGACGCGGTGCGGGAGGTATTCGATTTGACGCCGGGCGGCATCATCAAGGCGTTGGACCTCCGGCGGCCCCTCTATCGACCCACCGCCGCCTACGGACACTTCGGGCGGGAACCGGGTCCGCACGGCACGTTCTCCTGGGAACGGACCAATCGCGTGGAAGAGCTGCGCCTGGCGGCGCAGCGCTCCCCGCACTACCGCTCGAACAAGGTCCCGGCATGACGCCTTCGTCCACCGCCGCCACACCCGCGTCCGACATCAAGAACCCCGCACTCGCCGACGAAGGGCGCCGCCGGACGGAATGGGCGGAGCGGTCGATGCCGGTGCTGCGGCAGATCCGCGAACGCTTTGCACGGGAGAAGCCTCTGGCGGGCAAGCGGCTGGCCGCCTGCCTCCACGTCACCAGCGAGACCGCCAACCTGATGGTCACGCTGCAGGCGGGCGGGGCGGACGTCGCGCTGTGCGCCTCGAATCCCCTCTCGACCCAGGACGACGTCGCGGCGCATCTGGTGGTCAACCACGGCATCAAGGTCTTCGCCATCAAGGGCGAGGATCACGCGACCTACTACGAGCACATCCGGGCCGCGCTGGCGCACCAGTCCGACATCACGATGGACGACGGTGCCGATCTCGTGGGCGCGCTGCACATGATCGCGCTCAACCGGCTGGACGACCTCGCGCCGCCGGTCCGCCGCTGGATCGAGACGCTGTCGGCCGCCGAGCGGACCGCCCTGGTGAAGAGGGTGATCGGCTCCACGGAGGAGACCACCACCGGCGTCATCCGGCTGAAGGCGATGGCCAAAGACGGGGTGCTGCAGTTCCCGGTCGTGGCGGTCAACGACTCCGATACCAAACACCTGTTCGACAACCGCTACGGAACGG
>DATMOQ010000256.1:0-6462 GCA_035568195.1 Gemmatimonadales bacterium | reverse complement strand
TGATGGTGCCCCCGGGAAAGAGACTCTCAACGACAGCGGCCTGATCGACCCCGGGGCGCTCCAGCCCGCGGACTTCCGAGACCAGATGGAAGACGTGCGAATACTCCTCGACCACCTCGCGCTCCGACACCTCCACCGTGCCGTACCGCGCCAGCCGCCCGATGTCGTTCCGCGCCAGGTCGACCAACATCAGATGCTCGGCCCGTTCCTTCTCGTCCAGCCGCAGCTCCTCCCGCATCCGCCGGTCCGCGGCCGCGTCCCCCGTCTTTCTCCTGGTGCCGGCGATGGGTCGCGTCCGCAGTCGGCCGCCGGCGGTGCGCTCGATCAGGAGCTCCGGCGAGCCGCACACCAGCTGCCAGTCGCCGAAGTCCGCATAGCCCATCCACGGTGAAGGATTGATGGCGCGGAGGCGGAGATACAGGGGCCAGGGGTCAGTGGTCAGGGGCCAGCGCTCGGCAACGGAGAGATTCACCTGGTAGATGTCGCCCGCCCCGATGTGCTCTTGGGCGCAACGCACGGCATCTTCGAAGGCGGGCTGGGAGAAGGAACGCCAGGAAGAGAGCATTCCCTGGGGTGCAGGGACTACGGACGAGGATTTTCCGGCCACCGACCACTGGCCACTGGCCACTGATTCGGCCTCTGGCCCCTGGCACCTGATCACTTCCCCCCTTTCATCTATTACCACGAGATTCTCGGGCTCGAAGAGGTCGACAAGCGGTTGGGGCACAGCCGGATCGCGCCGCGGCACGCCGGGGGGCAGGCCGTATTCGTAGGCGATGGTCCCATAAAGCGTGGCGCCCGATGGGGGCGTCAGGACCGAAGAATTTGCGGGAGCACTCCAGTCGAGCCGGCGTCGGCTCTTAGCGCCCCAGGCGAGATGTGTGGTACCACCGGGACCCTCGAGCAGGACGAAGGGGCGTGCCAGGCCGGCGAGCGACGTCACGCGGTGTGGAGCCAGTCCCGGTAGACGCCCTTCAGGAGCTGCTGGAAGTGGTGGACGCCCGATTCGAAGGTCACGGAAAAACGGCCGCGGTCGTAGGCCCGCGACGACAGGCCCTCCTGCACCCGCTCGCAGATCTCGATGTCTTCCTGCTGGACCTTGTCGGAGTACTCCTGGTCGTCGACGATCAGTTTCCGCGCTGCGGGACTCTCGACGTCCGCGTAGTAGTACCGGAACTCCACGCGGCACCGGTCCGGGGCGAGCGGGATCACGACGTTGGTCTGCAGGCGCCCGGGCAGGATGTTCAGCATGAAGTTCGGGAAGACGCAGTAGTAGAGCGCCTCGCCCTCCTTCACGCCGTACACGTTGTCGTTCCCCGACAAGGGGCCCACCTGGAGGGAATACCAGTCGTAGGTCTCGGTCACATAGCTCTGGTAGTCGTAGAGCTTGACCAGCTCGGGGTGCACGTAGGGGACGTGATAGCCTTCGAGGAAGTTGTCGACGTACACCTTCCAGTTGCAGCCGACTTCGTACGCCGACCGGGCGCCGAACTTGAGATCTCCGATCCGCGTGGGGAGAATGCGCTCACTGGCGCCCTTGAAGTACTCCGCCAGCGGCCGGGGGCGCTCCGCCAGATTGACGAAGATCAGCCCTTCCCACGTCTCGAGCCGCACCGGAATGAGTCCGTAGTCCTTCTTGTCGAACAGCTCTACCCGGTTGAAGTGCGGCACGCCGCGCAGCATCCCGTCGAGCTGGTAGGTCCAGCCGTGGTAGCCGCATTGCAGCATCTCGCCGTTGCCGTCCTTCATGGCGAGCGGCCCGCCGCGATGCCGGCAGACGTTGAAGAACCCGCGCAGCACGCCGTCCTTGCCCCGTACCACGATCACCGGGTTGCCGGCGACCGTCGAGATCAGATGATCTCCGGTGCCCGGAACCTGGCAGACGTGGCCCACATGCTGCCAGGTGGTGGCCAGCACCGCTTCGCGATCGAGGGCGTGGAAGCGGGGGTCCACGTACCAGGCCGACGGTATCGTCTCGGAGCGCTCGAGCGGCTTGCTCTCGAGGTCGCCATTCAGGTCGGCGAACGCGGCGCGGTCGAGCGGAGGAATCACAGGTTGACGTTCTTCATGGCGCTCTCGACGTACCGCGGTCCGGCGGTGGCACCGAGGGGCGCGGCTTCGTCGATAGCGGCGAGATCCTGGGCGGAGAGACGGACCTTCATGGCCCCGGCGTTCTCTTCCAGGTATTTCCGGCGCTTGGTGCCCGGTATCGGCACGATGTGGTCACCCTGCGCCAGCACCCAGGCCAGCGCCAGCTGGGACGCCGTGCACCCCTTGGCCCGCGCGATCTCCTCGACCCGGCGTACCAGCTCGAGGTTCTTCTCGAAGTTGTCACCCTGGAACCGCGGATGGCGGCGGCGATAGTCGTCCTCGGGCAGGTCCTCGAACTTCTTGAAACGGCCCGTCAGGAACCCCCGGCCCAGGGGGCTGTACGCCACGAACCCGACGCCCAGCTCCCGGCACGTCGCGAGCAGCTCGTCCTCCGGGTCGCGGGACCACAGGGAGTACTCGGTCTGGAGAGCCGCGATGGGGTGCACTTTGTGGGCGCGCCGCACCGTGGCCGGCGCGGCTTCCGAAAGCCCCAGGTAGCGCACTTTGCCCGCGCGCACCAGATCGGCCATGGCCCCCACCGTGTCTTCGATGGGCGTGTTCCGGTCCACCCGGTGCTGGTAATAGAGATCGATGTAATCGACGCCCAGGCGCTTGAGTGACGCGTCGCAGGCCGACCGGACGTACTCGGGCTTCCCGTTCACCCCGATGAATGCCCCATCGGGGGCGCGGACGTTCCCGAACTTGGTCGCGAGCACCACATCACGCCGACGGCCCTTCAGGGCCTTCCCCACCAGCTCTTCATTGGTATAGGGGCCGTAAATGTCGGCGGTGTCGAGGAAGGTGATGCCCAGATCCAGCGCGAGATCGATGGTCGCGAGCGACTCCGCGTCGTCGCGCCCGGCGTAGAAATCCGACATCCCCATGCATCCCAGGCCCTGGGCCGATACCGTCAGGCCGCCGGTTCCGAGCTTCCGCTGCAGCATCACGCCTCCCCCGTTGCCGGGAGTATATTCCCTTCGTCCCGCCGTCACAACGACTTCCCCGAGGCCTCCATGCGAATCGCCGGTATTGCCCTGCTCGCGTCCTTCGCCGCGCCCTGCGTCCTGGCGGCGCAGTCGAACGCCGAGCTGATGGCCAACGACCATTACACCAGGTCCCACGACTACGACCTGGTCCACCAGGGCATCACCGTCGGGGCGTTCAACTGGGATTCGACGTCCTTCGAAGGCTCGGTGACCACCACCCTCATAGCCCTGCGGCCCAGGTTCGACTCGGCCATCCTGGACGAAGGCGCCCTGCTCGAGAACACCAAGGTCGTGGACCGGACGGGCCGGACTCTCAGGACCAGCCGGCACGGCGACACGCTGGTGGTTTTCCCCGCGACCCCCGCGGCCTTCGGCGACACCGTGGTCTTCACCGTTACCTACCACGGCAAGATCAAGAACGGCTCCGGACTCACGTACATCACCACCGACGGGATCCCACACCGGCCGCGGCAGATCTGGAGCCAGGGCGAGGATCACGACAATCACTACTGGTTTCCGACCTACGACTTCCCGAACGACAAGATGACTTGGGAAGTGATCGCCACCGTGGACAAGAGCGACTTTGCGGTCTCCAACGGCCGCCTGGTCTCGGACGTGGCGCAAGGCGCGAAGCATACGCTCACCTGGAATCAGGAGCGTCCATCGGCCACCTACCTGGTGTCGCTGGTGGTCGCGCCGCTCGCCAAGATCCACGACACGTGGCAGGGCATACCAGTCGACTACTACACGTATCACGAAGACAGCGCGAACGCGTGGCGGCTCTTCCACGAAACCCCCGACATGATCGGGGTCTACTCCCAGCTCACGGGCACGCGGTACCCTTGGGCCAAGTACGCCCAGACCACCGTCGCCGACTTCTTCGGCGGCATGGAAAACGTCAGCGCCACCACGCTCGTGGACTGGCTGCCGGACGCGAAGGCGTATCAGGACCGCCCCTGGTACCAGTACATCCTGATCCCGCACGAGCTGGCCCATCAATGGTTCGGCGACTACGTGACGACCAACAACTGGGCCAACATGTGGCTCAACGAGGGCTTCGCGGAATTCATGCCGGGGCAGTACTGGGGCACGCGGCTGGGCGCGCACGCCGAGCAGGATTATTACGTCGACGAATACCGGCAATTCATGCAGATCGAGGCGCGCCGGCCCATGCCGGTGGCGTCATTGGGATCGAACAACATCTATCCCAAAGGCGCGCTGGTCCTGGAGATGCTGAAGCACTACCTGGGTGAGCGGCCGTTCTGGGCGTCGATTCACGAGTATCTCGCCACCCACGCGCAAAGCGGGGCGACGTCGGACGACCTCCGGCAGGCGGTGCTCGCAGCCACGGGTGAAAACCTCGACTGGTTCTGGAACGAGTGGGTGTACCAGGCCGGCTTCCCCAAGTTCACCGTCGCCGCGGCCTACGACACGGCCGGGCACGCGCTGACCCTGACCGTCAAGCAGACGCAGACGGATTCCCTCAAGGCCGACACTACGGGGCTCAAGTTCACCGTGCCCCAGGCGTTCCGGATGCCGCTGACCATCCGGGTCGGGACGGCCAAAGGTGACGTGACCCAGCGCGTGTGGCTGGACTCGCGTGAGCAGAAGGTGACCATCCCGGTCTCGGGGCCGCCGACGATGGTGATCTTCGACGACGGCAACGCGGTGCTCAAGGAGCTGGAGTTCGATGAGCCCACCGCCTGGCTGGCCACGCAGCTCGCCAGTGACGCGGACCTCTGGAACCGGTCCTGGGTGATCCGGGCGCTGCACGCCCGCCCCGCGGACGCCGCCGCCGGTGCGGCGCTTTCCGATGCGGCCCAGCACGCCGACTACTTCCTCACCCGCCAGCAGGCCGTCGAAGCGCTGGACACCTTCCCGGTCGCCGTGTCGGGCCCGGCCCTTCAAGCGGCCTTGAAGGACACGTCGGCTCCCGTCCGCACCGCGGCCCTCCGTTCGCTGGAGGAGGTGCCGGGGGCGAAGGTCGCCGACGCGGCGCACGCCGCGTTCGAGTCCGACCCGAGTTATGCCGTGCGGGCCGCGGCCCTTCGGGTGCTGGTACGCGCGGACTCAGCCGGCGCCCACGCGGCAATCGTCAAGGGGATCGCCACCACTTCGTATCAGGATGTCATTCAGAGCGCCGCGCTGCGCGCGATTTTCCAGGTGAATGACACTTCGCTCCTGGCGAAGGTCGATTCGATGGTCGCCACCCAACAGCTGCCGTTGCACCTCCTGGCGGCACTGGGCACCAAGGGCAGCACGCACGCGCTCGATCTTCTCGCCGCGCACCTGAACGACCCGCGCAGCACCATCCGTCAGTGGACCCTGCAGGCGTATCAGTCCACCCTGGCGAATCAGAACAAGGCGATGGCGGTGAGCAGTCTGAAGGCGGTGGTCAACGGGATTCGGTATGCGGATACGAAGAAGGCGGCGGCGGATCTCTTGGTGGAGCTTCAGAAATAGCCGTCAGCTTTCAGCCGTCAGGCGTCAGCCGGCTGATCGCTGATGGCTGTTGGCTGATGGCTATAGCACCGCATCCGTATAGAGCTCCAGCCGCCAGCTGTGGTTTCGGAGCGCGCGCGCGAGATCGATGCGGAACAGGCCGTCCAGGAAGCTCGCGCCGAGTCCGGCGGAGATGAGCGGCTGCTGGGTGAACGCGTAACGTCCGGTGCCGGCCCATCCACCATCGGAGAAGGCCGCGAGACGCGCGCCCGGAATCCCGAACGCCACCTCGGCGCGGGTCCGCCAGAACGCGGTGCCGTTCATGGCGTTCCCGTCGTAGCCCCTGACGGTCGTGGCGCCGCCGAGGTACCAGCGACTCTGCTGCGGGACCTGCCCGTCGGAGGCGCCGCCGGACACTTCGACCGCACCCTGAAAGGGCCCGGGAAGGGGTGCAGTGGCGCGCCCCGTGAGGGTCAGGCGCCCGAATCCGTAGGTCCCCACGGCCAGGTCCAGATCCACGTTGCCGCCCAGCTCGGCGCGGCCGTTGTTCAGGGGCAGATCCCCGCGCAGCCGCAGCGTGCTCCCGATCTCATCGGCCCGGTTCGCCGCAATGGCGCGCCGGAACCGAGTGTCACGGTCGAGGAAGTGACCCAGGCTCGCGTCGGTCCCGAAGGGGGCCGTGAACTGATGCTCCGCATACAGACGCCATTCGAACGATTGTGATTCCGTCACCGCGGGGCGTACGTCGACATCCACGCCGGCGGTGCGGAAGTAGTCGCCGTCGTCGCGACCCAGGAGGAGCGCCTGGGCGGAGTTTCCGAACCCCAGCGACCGGGCGTCGGGATCGACGGCGGTGAGCCGCCGAAAGGCGCCGAACCGCGCCGTGAGGTCCCGCGTCTGGCGGGTGAGGCCGACGTCCAGATCAGGCTGCCCGGTCGCGGTG
>DATMOQ010000255.1:0-2492 GCA_035568195.1 Gemmatimonadales bacterium | reverse complement strand
GGACCCTCACGAGTAAGGGAATACCGGATCGGGGTTGGGTACGAGAGGTCATACAAGTGGCATCTCGATACCCTTGGCCCGATGCGTCCTGCGCACCAGAAAAGTCACATATGGCGCTGCCGCCCGAAACAACGGTTCCAGTGGCCAGCGGAGACGCCGGTGGAGGCCGGCACGGCCCTTGCGTTCACCGTGTCCATGTGGGTTCGCGTGCGTAGGGGTTCCCCTGGTGGTTGGTTAGGCGGGCCGCGCCGGCCGCGGACGCAACCTTAGGCCGTAGGTAAGCTCCATGGCAGTTTCCAGACCAGCCGCGGTTATCGAGGTCAGCGCCGACCCGAAGGGTGGCGTGCCGGCGGGGCTGATACGGGCGGCATACCTGGCAAGTCGCGAGGGGACGGTGGTCCTTGTGCTGAACGGCGTGTCGCCAGCACAGGCCGACCGCGCGCTCGACCCGATTGTCCCTGAAGTGGGTGGTGTTGCGGGCGTTGTCTACTGCACCCCCGCCACTCTCGAACCCTTTTTGCAGCAGCGGGGCTGGCCGAGGGTCGCCGGTGTCGGCTCCCGGGCCCTTGCCGCGCCGCTGACCCTCCGTGGGGTTGTGGTGTTACCGCCTGATCGGGCCCTGCGTGCGCTCGGGGAGTCGGGTGTGGCGTCGGGCGGAGGGGTGCTTCTTCAGGTGAGCTGCACGCCCCAAGATGCTTAGGTCTGCGTCAGTCGCTTGAATGTGGAGGGTCGTTCTCTCTACGAGCTCGGCTAGGAGATTTCATGGCCTTCGAGGGGTCGCGCGAGAAGTTCGGCATCCTGGGCGAGCTCTGGGCCTTCATGCACGTGCGCAAGAAGTGGTGGCTCGGACCCATCGTGGTGATGCTGGCGCTGCTGGGCCTGCTGGTGGTGTTCACCCAGGGCTCGGCGGTGGCTCCCTTCATCTACACCCTGTTCTGACCCGAACCTCAGCCGCCGGGTCGGCCGCGCGCGGCGCCGAGCCGCGGAGCGAGGCGGTCGAGCAGCCAGCCCGCCAGCCGCCGGTTACCCTCCGGGGAGAGATGCGAATCGGCCGCGAAACAGGACGACGGTCCCTGCTCGTGCACCAGCCGGGCCATAGGGGGGCCCAGATCGATCACGTCAAGCTTCCGCGCACGCAGCGCTCGCGCGAGGGGCAGGGAATCCTCGTCGGGATAGCGGGCGAGCAGGTCGAGCATCGGGATCAGGATGACCACGGGCACAGCTCCATGGCTCTGCACGTCGCGGGAGAAGGCCTCGGCGATCGCCACCGTGACCTCGATACCAGCGGGGTCCGTCCCGGCATAGAGGCGCTGACGCAGTTCGCGGCGACGGTAAAGATTTGCCACCGTGGCGAGCGCGCGCGCTACCCGCAAATGCTGCCAAGGTCGCAGCCCAAGGTCGTCCGGGATGGCCCAATAGTCGTGACGCAGCAGGGGGGAACTCAGAGGATCGATCAAGGCGCGCACGAGCGGCTCGCCCTCGAGAACCGGCAGGTTCAAGGTCTCGAGTCGTCCATCGGACAGGATGAACCGCGGCTTGGAGAGAAAGCCGAAGCCGCCGGCGGGCTGCAGGAAGAAGCGCACGATGTTGAGGTTTCGGCAGATGTCCTCCGGCCAGATGCCGAGCAGTGCAAAATGGGGATTCAGGCGCGCCCCGTCGCGACGCCAGCGCAGGTAGGCTTGGTCGGTGCCGTAGCCCGGGACGCCCAGGTTGACCACCTCGAGATCGGCCCGGCGTCGCTCGAGATCCCGCTGCCAGGTGTCCTCAAGGCCGACCCCGTCGCCGTGCGTGAACGAGTCACCGACCGTGACCAAGCGCACCCGGTCCGGAGGAGAGCGCTCGCCGTAGCTTCGGTCGGCGGGTGCGCGGGCGCCCTCCGCGTTCGCCTGGTAGAGGCCGTCGGGCGTGCGGCCGCGCGGCGTCACCGTCCAGCCGAGTTCGGAGTCAGCGACGACGTAGGTGCCGGGTGGTCGCTGCAGCCAGGCGCGGACGGCCTCAGGCGCTGGCCGATAAGGCAGCAGCGGGTACCGCCCAATCATGGCCATGCCATTGTCGGAGTTGGTCGTGGTGATCAAGCGTACCGAAAGCTCGCATAGGAGCAGGGTCACTGCGGCCTGGATCAGCAAGAAGAGGATCCATGTCCGCCCGCGCGGTCGGCCTCGGCTCATATCGCCCGAGCTAAGCGGGGGGCTTGCGCCGTGGGCAGCACATGGGAGGCCCGATGCACGGGAGCCACTTGTCGTGGTTGAGGTGCGGCGGGGCAGAGTGCCATCTTGGTGTGTGGAGTGCCGTCTACCCTTTCGGGTTCCATCGGCTCGCTTGACGCACGTTGAGCTCCGCCGTCGCGCGCGGCTTCCCCTTGAGCAAGCACGCCCATTGGTACTTGCGCAAGAAGCTCCGGAACTGCTCGTCGCCGTAGCGGGGGCGCCGGCGCAGGAGGCTGCCGAAGTACCCGACCGCCATGCCGAGGCCACCCACGATGAACGGCGGCC
>DATMOQ010000254.1:0-3306 GCA_035568195.1 Gemmatimonadales bacterium | reverse complement strand
CCGCGCCGAATCCGTCCGAGGTCGACGCCGAGCTCGCGCGGTACGCCCGTTTCCGTGGCGCGCAGGCAAAGCTGGGGAGAGATTGGCGCAGCTGGCCCGCCGCCGCGCGCGCCGGGAATCTCAGTCCCGAGCAGGTGGATGCGGACGAAGAGCGCCTCCATCTCGTCGACCAGACCCTGGCGCGCCGGCAGCTTCGTGAGCTGCGGGGCCGTCTGGACGGACAAGGCGTACGCCTTGGGCTCGATCTCACGGTCGGCGTCCACCCCGACGGCTTTGACACGTGGTCCCGCCAGGGCCTGTTCGCGAACGGCATGTCGGTGGGCGCTCCTCCCGACCGGGGCTTTCCGAGCGGCCAGGACTGGGGCTTCTCGCCGGTGCTGCCCACGGAGTCCCGGCGCGAAGGTCACCAGTACCTCGGCGCCTGCATCGCGCATCTCGCCGCCCTGGCCGGCGTACTGCGGGTCGACCACATCATGGCGTGGACGCGTCTCTACTGGATCCCGCACGGCATGCCGCTCGACCAGGGGACGTACGTCTCCTATCCCGCCGAGGAGCTGTTCGCGCTCCTGACCCTCGAGTCCCACCGGAATCGCTGCGAGATCGTGGGCGAGAACCTGGGGACGGTGCCACCCGAGATCGACGAAGCGCTCCCCGAGCGGAAGATCTGGGGCATGTACCTCGCCGAGTTCCAGGACTGGCACAAGGAACCGGACCCGCTGCCCCCGACCGCTCAGGACGTGGCGCTCGTGGGCACCCACGACACGCCGACGTTCGCCGGCTGGCTCAAGGGGAACGACATTGCCGACCGGATCGAGAGCGGACTCCTGCCCCCCTCTGGAGCTCCGGAAGTCCGGCAGGAGCGGGAAGCGACTGTCGCGGGGATTTCCCGGAGGTTCGCACGCCCCGCGGACGACCCCAAGGGGCTCCTGGAGGAGCTCCTGGAGTGGCTGGGACGCTCGGAAAGCCCCCTGGTGATGCCCTGGATCGAGGATCTCTGGCTCGAGGAGCGCGGGGTGAACCTTCCCGGGACCACGTCTCAGGCCCGGCCCAACTGGCAGCGTCCCATGCGGAAGCTTCTCGACGAAGTGTTTGCTGACGCCGAGATTGGTGAGTTGGCACGGCGTCTCGCGCAGGCTCGCGCAGGGTAACCTCGAGGCTTAGAACATGGAAAAACCCAGACTCTCGTTCTGGCAGATCTGGAACATGAGCTTCGGGTTCCTGGGAATTCAGTTCGGCTTCGCGCTCCAGAACGCGAACGTGAGCCGGATCTTCCAGACCCTCGGCGCGAACGTCGACTCGATCCCCATCCTCTGGGTTGCGGCGCCGTTCACAGGCCTCGTCGTCCAGCCCATCGTCGGCTACTTCTCCGACCGCACCTGGAACCGCCTCGGCCGCCGCCGGCCCTATTTCCTGACCGGCGCCATCTTGGCGTCACTCGCCCTGATCGTCATGCCCAACTCTCCCGTGCTCTGGGTCGCGGCCGGCATGCTCTGGATCATGGACGCGTCGATCAACATTTCCATGGAGCCCTTCCGCGCGTTCGTGGGCGACAATCTCGCTTCGACGCAACGGGTGACCGGGTTTGCCTTGCAGAGCTTTTTCATCGGCACCGGGGCGGTGGTCGCGTCGCTACTGCCTTGGATGCTGACCAACTGGCTCCACGTGAGCAACGAGGCACCCGCCGGGCAGATTCCCGCGTCGGTCCGTTACTCGTTCTACCTCGGCGCCGCGGCCTTTCTCACCGCTGTGGTCTGGACGGTCGTGTCTTCGAAGGAGTACTCCCCGGACGAGATGGCGGCCTTCGCGGGTGGCAAGCCCGCGGAGGATCATTCGAGCGCCCTGACCACGATCCTCCGCGACCTGTGGAACATGCCCGGCACCATGAAGCAGCTCGCCTGGGCGCAATTCTTTTCGTGGTTCGCGCTGTTCGCCATGTGGATTTACACCACCGCCGCGGTGACCAGTCATCTGTATCACACCAGCGATACCACTTCGCCGCTCTATAACGATGGTGCCAACTGGGTCGGTGTCTGCTTCGCCGTCTACAACGGTGTCGCGGCCCTGGTGGCGTTCGGCATTCCGCCCCTGGCGCGATGGTCGAGCCCAAAGATGGCCCACATCGTCTGCCTGACGTGCGGCGCCCTGGGGTTGCTTTCCATCACGATGGTCACCGATCCCAGGTATCTCCTGGTCTCGATGATCGGCGTGGGCGTTGCCTGGGCCAGCATTCTGTCGATGCCCTATGCGATCCTGACGGGCGCCCTGCCCCCGGCGAAGCTGGGCTACTACATGGGCGTGTTCAACTT
The DNA here is from genome assembly GCA_035568195.1 of Gemmatimonadales bacterium. GTDB lineage: Bacteria > Gemmatimonadota > Gemmatimonadetes > Gemmatimonadales > GWC2-71-9 > 40CM-2-70-7. Next base: position 1,000 of record DATMOQ010000254.1, on the reverse strand, counting down.
CTTCATCGTCATTCCGCAGATCGTCGCGGCCGCCATCCTCGGCTATCTGGTGAAGCATCTCTTCGGCGGTGACACGCTGTACGCCATAGTGGTCGGCGGGGTGTCCCTGCTCCTCGCCGCCGCGCTGATGCTGCGGGTAAAGGACGAGGTCCCCCGGCCCTCGTGATCCTCCTCCTGGCAGCAGTCGGGCTGGCCACTCAGGCTCGAGACACCGTCGCCGTAGCGGGGGGCCGCCTGGCGGGAGTGATTGCCCCTTCCGGAGTCCTCGAATTCCGGGGCATCCCCTACGCGGCCCCTCCGGTCGGTACTCTCCGGTGGCGCGCCACGGAGCCAGCGGCCCCCTGGAAGGGTGTGAAGGATGCCTCCCAGTGGGGCCCGCGATGCATGCAGGAGCGGGTGTTCGCGGACATGAACTTCCGGTCGCCCGGCATCAGCGAGGACTGTTTGACGCTGAACGTCTGGGCTCCGCCGCACTGCACCCCCAAGTGCCCGGTGCTCCTGTACTTCTACGGCGGCGGATTCGTCGCCGGAGATGGGTCGGAGTACCGGTACGACGGCGAAAGCCTGGCCCGTCGCGGGGTCATTGTAGTCACCGCCAACTACCGGCTCGGTGTTTTCGGATTCCTCGCGCTCGAGAGCCTTGCCAGAGAGTCTCGTCACCAGGTGTCCGGCAACTACGGCCTCATTGACCAGATCTCTGCGCTCGACTGGGTCCTCCACAACATTGCGGCCTTCGGCGGAAGCCCGGGGGGGATCACCATCGGCGGTGAGTCGGCGGGCTCCATCTCGGTCACCGCCCTCATGGTGTCGCCGCTCTCACGGGATATGATTGCCGGAGCGATCGGAGAGAGTGGCGGGTTGATCAACCCCACGTTGCCTCCGGTCTTGCTCGACACCGCCATGGAGCGAGGGCGCGAATTCGCGACGGCGCTGGGAGGATTGTCCCTCTCCGCGCTCCGCGACCTGCCGGCCGATACGCTGCTGGCCCGTGCCGCCGGCC
>DATMOQ010000253.1:0-2822 GCA_035568195.1 Gemmatimonadales bacterium | reverse complement strand
GACGCGCCGCTCACGGCGAACTTCAACGCCGCGGGAGCGTCACTCGCCGACAACAGTCCCTCGATGGTCCCCGCGATGCAGAGCAGGATCACCACCATCCCGATCATCTTCGCCGCGATCAACCCGTCGACCACGAGCGCGTCCCGCCGGGTGCGGTCTCCCGGGGCGATGATCGCGTGCGCCAGGCGCAGCCCCGCGCCGCCGGAGATGAAGATGGCGGTGAGCTCGAGCACGCCGTGCCCCGCGATGAAGGTTCCCAGATACGCTGCCGCGTGGTAGTTCGCGAAGACGCCGAATCCCATCCCCAGCATGAACCCGTTGAGCGAGAGTGACCAAACCGTCCCCAGGCCCATCAGGAGACCGCCGGCGAACGCGAAGAAGCAGACGTAGATGTTGTTGCTGATGATCGCGGCCGCGATGACCGGGAGCTCCTGGTCGGGTGACTGCGCGTACCCGATGCCCCGAGCCTCGCGGGCCGCCGCCTCCTGTGCCCGGCTCACGAGCACCGGCGGGGCCAGATCGTCGGCCAGGTCGGGCCGGGCGCGGAGCAGGGCATACCCGGACAGGGCCGGCACCATGAACAGGAGGAACGACACCACCACATAGCGCCACGACTGGAGGACCGCGGCGGGGAAGTCCCGGCTCACGTAGCGCCACCAGGGCGTGCGGTCCCGCCCCCGCCAGCGATACAGCGCGTTGTGGCCGGCGGACACCAGGCGCTCCAGATACTCGACGACCTGGGAATCCACGCCGTAGGTGCGCGCGCGTGCCAGGTCCGCCGCCACCTCCCGGTACCGCGCGGCGAACCCGGGGATCTCCTCCGCGGGGAGACCCCGGACCCCTTCGCGCTCGATCCTCAGTGCCACCGTCCGGAATGCTTCCCACCGGTCCCGGCGCCGCTCCACGAAGCGCTCGCCAGTCATGGCCACACGGCCCGCCGCGCCTGAATGCGCCCGGGTGCTGAACTTCCCGCGCCGGCGGGCGCGTTCCAATTCGAGCAGCTGGGCCAGGCCCGTCATCCCGTCCGGCGCGCGCGGCGTCCATTGGGCGAACCGTTCCGCCAAGTCGCCCGTCATCTTGGAGAGCGCCGCGGGCGCCAGATCCTGCGCCCGCGCGATGAACCGGTCGAGCAGCCGGAACTCCTCTTCAGAGAGCTCGGGTGGGCCGATTTCGAGCTCCGCCGGCTCCTCGGGTTTCCGGGAGATGGCGAGCGGCGTCCAGTCGGTGGGCCGGTCGCGCACCACGATGGTGCCGGCGGCGTTGTCCCCGATCCGCTTCCGGCTCTTGGACAGGAAGACGAACAGCATTCCGGGCAGGAATGGCACAAACGGGAAGAAGAAGTCGATGAGGCGCAGGATGTTGCGAAGGGCGGCGGCGCCGAACGTGATCCGCCGTCCAGTGTCCATCAGCACCCGGATGCCGAGGACCTTCTTGCCCGGCGTACGGCCGCCCCCCAGCCCCTCGAAGAGCGTGAAATACAGGAGCATGGCGAAGCTGGCGAGGATGTAGAGGAACGCCGCGATCCAGGTCCCCGGGACCGGACCGGAGTCGCTCTGGCCGGAGTCCTCGAGGAGGGCCAAGGCAAAGCCCAGGATGAGGAAGCCGAGGAACAGCACTATCAGGTCGACCGCGAACGCCGCGACGCGCGATCCCAGGCCCGCGAGCTCGAAGCGGACCTCGACCTGTTCCGGAGTCTCGACGTCGAGCTGGGTCCGGAGGTCGCCGATGACTGGGGCGGCGGCCGGGCCGGCCGGGCCTCGCGCGGGGGCGGTCACGGTTCCATCTTATCGCCATCCCGAACCAGTCGCGAGGGCGCATGGTCGAGCTGAAACCGATGGAGCTGGGTGAAATCCTCGATGGCGCGATGACGCTCTACCGGCGCCATTTCGGCCTCATGCTGCGCCTGGGTGTGATCGCGCTCTGGATCCCTGCGTCCCTCAATATCTACCTGCAGGTCACAGGTGGTCCGCTCCAGCACGGCGGCCTGTACATCCTGGCCGCCATTCTGCAGTACTTCTGCGCGCTCTTCCTCACCGCGGGCGCGATTCAGATCATCTCCGACTCGTACCTCGGGAAGGTCACGGCCCTGCGGCAGGCCGTGAGCCTGGGCGCGTCAAAGATCCTGCCGCTGTTCGGCGTGGGTCTGGGGAAAGGTCTGCTCATCGGCCTGATGGCCGGCGTGATCGGCGTGGTGGCCGCCGTCGCCATACCCGCATTCGGGTCGTCCGCGGGCGGGGCCGGGCTCTTGGTGTTCCTCGTCGCCATTCTGGCCGGCATCTGGGCCGTAGCGTTCGTCGCCTGCGGGTACGCCGTCACTACGCAGGTGGTGGTCCTGGAGCCGCTCGACGCCGCGTTCGATTCGTTCGGCCGCTCCTGGGAGCTCACCCGCGGGTTCAAGCGAAAGGTGGCGAACGTCGCGATCGTGGCCGGGATCATTTTCAACGTCCCGGTCGCCGTGGTGTCCGGCATGGCGCAGGGCATGGCGCTCTCGGACCCGGGCCTGTCGGCCGGACTGGCGGTGCTCGCGGCCCTGCTCCCGATCGTCCTGACGCCCCTGCTCGCCTGCGTCTTCACGCTCATGTACTACGATCTGCGCATCAGACGGGAAGGGTTCGACTTGCAGGTGCTGAGCCAGCAGCTGGTGTCCTCCTGACCTTCGCGTATCCCCCGGCGCCCGCCGACTCGTTGCGGCGGGCCCTGGACAAAGTGTTTTCGGCGGGGCGTTATCGCTGGGTCGAGCGCCGGCACCCGCTGCAATGGCTGTCCGATCTTTGGGCCCGCTTTCAGGCGTGGGTCGATCGCCTGGATGCCGCGCACCCCAA
>DATMOQ010000252.1:0-12510 GCA_035568195.1 Gemmatimonadales bacterium | reverse complement strand
CGTCGGGCCGGCTCCGATGGTTACGCCCGTCACCACCCCCGACTGGTTCACCGTCGCGATGGCCGGGTTCCGGGTAAGCCAGCCGAACGTCTTGCCCGGAATCGGATGGCCGTTCTTGTCGGTCGCCGTCGCCAGGATCTGCGCCTGACCGTTCACGCCCACCTCCACCGAATCGGGCGGGGTGTTCACGATGCCGAATACCTTCTGATTCACCCGCAGCGTCGCCGTCCCGGTCACCTTGCTGATGGTGTCGGTCGCCAGGACGACGCCGTTCCCGGCCCCCACCAGGTGCGCCTCTCCCGTCACCGCATTCACCGTCACCACGCTCGGCACCGTGGACGCGAACCGGATCACCGTCGCGGTCTTCACCGTGTCGCCGAAGTTCGTCAGCACTACGCCCGTCAGGTGCACCGAATCACCGATCGACGTGATCACCGTGTCCGACGGCGAGAGCGCGACCTTGATGGGGGCGCGGACGAAGAGGCGCGCGGTGTCGGCGAAGCCGCCCGCGGACGCGATGATGTACGTCGAGTCGCCCGCCAGCGTCGTCGCGAGACCGGTGCTGTCCACGGTGGCGACCGCCACATTGGTCGACGTCCAGACCGGTTTGACGGTGCTGATGACGTTGCCCAGGGAATCCTTGAGGGTCGCGGTGAACTGGGCGGCCACACCCTTCGCGACGGTGTCGACCTTGGGCGCCACGATCACCTGGTGCACGATCCCGGCCAGCACGCTGACCGTGAACGTCACCGGGGATCCGGTGAGCCCGGACGCCGTCGCCTGCACCTTGACCGTTCCGAGTGAGCTCGGCGTGACGTTCACGCGTACGTACCCGCCGGTGTCGGAGACCACAGGCGAGGGAGGCGTGAACGTCGCGCTTCCCTGCGTCACCGACCACGCGACCGACACGCCCGGCGACCCGCCGTTCAGCGCGTCTTCGACGCGCACGGCGAGCGGCGCCGCCGCCGTCCCGTTCACGATGACGCTCTGCGAGTCTCCGGAGATCTTCACGATCTGGGCCGGCGGCGGCACGATGTGAATCCGCGTCGAATCCCGCAGATGGGTGGGTGTCTCGACGTACAGCCACACACTGTCGCGGATGCCGGACTTGCCGACGAAGGAGCCGGTCGTAAAGGTCGGCTGGGTGACTTTGCCCTTCGTCGTGTCGCCGGAAAGGATTCCTACGGGAACGTTGGAGATCGCGGTGGCCCCCGAGTCCACGGTGACCCGGAGGGGGGTGGTCTGTCCCCCCGTCACCGTAGTGTCGCGGGGCGCCAGCGTGACGCTCGTGGCGCCGGCCCCCGGACCCACGTACTTCACCGCCAGGAGCGGCGTCGCCGGCTTTCCGCTGGAGACGGCGGTCGTGTCAATGGCCCGGTACCAGACGGTGCCGCCGCCGTATGCCAGCACCGTCAGCTGGAAGTTTTCGGGATCCTTGTCCAACGGCACGTTCACGTCGAGGGTCATCGTATCGGGGGCGGGCGTGAACCGGATGACAGTGTCGATCGCGGGGGCCGTGGCCGTCAGCGGCAGCCGGTCGAGGACCACGCGCACGCTGTCGATGGGAATGTCGGGCATGCCGGGCTGCGGCCCGGACTGGAAGGCGCTCAGATTCAGCGCCGCCGTCCCGCGTTCCCGCAGGCCGGTGACGCTCTTGTCAGTACAAGTGACGATCAGAAAGGCCAGGATGAACCCGGCCCCGATGCGCAGAGAGCGGCGCACGTCCTCGGTTAGCGGCGGGCTTTCTTCGGAGGCTTCTTGTCGGCCTTCTTCGGCGGTTTCGCCTTGGGAGCGCGCGCCGCTTTGCGCGTCACCTTCGACGACCCTTGCACGTCGGTCAGGACACGGTCGCCCTCTTCGGCGCCGATGAGGCCACGCCGGACGGCGTACCGGATCAGCTCTTCCGCATCCTCGAAGGTGAACTCACCGATCCCAGCGGCGGCCCGGATCGCCCGGACCAGCGAATCCGCCACCGGACTCCGGAGCACGCTGGCGATCCCGGGCAGGGCCTCGAGCAGCGATGAGATTTGCGATCCGCCCAGCTCAGCGGCCATCGCGCTGCTCCCAGGTTGAAGGTGGCGCCAACCTACCGCCCCCCCCGAGCACCGTCAAGAATTCGGTCGCCCGACCCTCGCTAATGCTGATACTGGAGCACCAATTGCACCGAGGCGCCCGTGAAGCTGAGCAGCTGCGCCGGAAATGCCTGCTGGTCGAGCGCCTTCCCCGAGCTGTAACGGCCTTCGAGGCCGGCCGTAAACTGATCGCTGAGTGCGACCCGCCCGGCGACGCCCCCGGCGACGTACGTCCCGCCGTTTTGACCACCGACCATCCAGCTCCGGAGCGACACGAGAGGAGCCACGCTCACGCGCGGTGAAGCCGCGAACGTCAGCCGTGCCTCGGCGTTGAGAACGTTCTCGGACGGCGTCTTGAACGTACTGTCGTTGGTCTTTGTGAACGTGCCCTGGACCCGGTAGTAGTCCCAGAAGCCGATGGTGAGGGTCGAAGAACCCAGCGCGCTGGCCCAGCCCGCGTCGCCGATGATCCGGAGACCGGGCGCGAGTTTGCCCGAGCCCACCGTCTGCGTACTCGGCCCGCTGAGCTCGTCATTTGAAAACGTCGAGGCGGTGAGACCTACCAGGAGCCGCGACTTCTGGCCCATCAAACGGTCCGCCCCGAGCCGGCCGCGGAACTCGACGCCGGGCTTGTAGCCCTGGGCGCCCGAGCTGTCCGCGAACAGCGTATACGACCCCGTGTAGCGGACCGCGCCCGAGACCCCGACGTTCCACCCTCCCGCAGGCATCGCGAGAGCCACACCCCCGGTCACGCCGAAGGCCGTCCCGAAATCGGAGACCGGGAACGAGAGGTAGTTCGAGCCGACGGCGCCGTACGCGCCGAACTGCTGGACCGTGAGTGTGTGCTGACCGGTCGGGAGGTTGAAGGAGAGAGACGCGACGGCCCGGTCCCGGTTGAGCGTATACAGGAGCCGGACCTGCGTGTCGGTCAGTCCATTCAGGGTCTGGTCGGGTTGGCCTGCGGTGCTCACCTTCGCGTTGGCGTAGTGCCCGGTGAGATCCGCCGACATCCGGTCCCCCAGGGGCGCCACCATCACGAACGGAATGGCCCACTCCGTAGACTTGCTGGGGGCCGCGCCCGAAATCGAGTACGACTGGAATTGGAATCCGGTATAACCGGCCCAGCGCGTGTAGAGCGCGTCCGACGACTGCCCGTGGAGCGACCCCGCTCCGGCGCAGGTCAGGAGGGCGACGACGGCGGTGCGTTGCAGCGGGCGCATCGTGCCTCCTTACGGGCGGGTGATGATAATGATGAGCGTGCCGAACAAGCCGGTGTTCGAGGGACCGCACACCGCGACCACCTCGCATACGCCGGCGGGCCGGGTTGGCGGTATTCCCCCCGGCGTCCCGCCCTGCGTTCCCCCCGTACCGCCACCGGTCGGAAGGATTCCGGTGGCTCCGCTGCCGACGGTGTTGTTGATGCTGGTAGTCAGCGTCTGGCCGAGGGGCGGAGCGGGCGGTGTGGGCGGGCCTACGATCGACGCCGTGGCGTCACTCGCGGTGGTCCCCGACGCGTCCGATGCCTGCTGGCTCGATGCCGCAGCCGAACTGGCCGCGGTGAACCCCGGATCCTTGGCCGCCGCCGCCGAGAAGGCCTGCGTCGCCGCGCTGAAGTTGCCCTGATCCTGGGCCGCGAGCCCCCGGCTGTAGAGCAGGAAGGCCTCGATGTCGCGCGTCGGACGCTCGCTGATGGCGGTCTGCTCCGCGGGCGTCAGCGTGATCCCCATCTTGCCGAGCAGCTGGAACACGACCTGCTTCTCGACGTCGAACAGGGCCTGCAGCCGGTCCGACCCGGTCCCGGTGGCGGCCACGCCGGCGTCCGACGTACGGACCACCGTCGCGTTCACGCGCACCTGATTCGGCTGGACGTCGAACTGCCCCTGCACCACCTGGGAAGCCCCGATCAGGTGCCCCGAGCGGGCGCCGGTGGCGGGATCGACGCGCCCGCTCTCGGACAGCTTCATCTCGTCGAGCAGCACCTGCACCCGTTCGCGCTCGAGCAGGCGCAGGCTATGGACGCGCGACAGGTCGGTGACCACGAGGGCCGCGAGTCCGCGCGACAGGGGCTGATAGGTGGAGTCGGTCCCGGTGTACCGGAACGGCATCACGGCCACGGTGTTCGGCGGGGGCGGGGTCTTGGAGAGCGTGGACTCGCGCGCCAGCGCAGCCCTCGCGTCGTAGACCAGCTGATGCTGGGCCACCAGCGCCAGCCGTCCGTTGAGCAGCCGCCGCACCGGCCCCGAGGGCTTCGAGGCCTCCAGCCGCGTGTACACCGTCCGGGCCGAGTCGAACTGACCCAGCCCCTCGTAGGTGTAGCCGAGGTAGATCTGCGCTTCCGCGTTACCGGACTCGTGCAGGAGCGTGCGGGCCAGCGCCGCGCGGGCGTCCCCGTATCGCTGAGCCGAGTAGTACGCTTCGGCCAGACGGAGATTGGCCGCGGGATCGTCGGGGGACTGGGCTCGGCGCGCCTCGAGCGCGGGAATGTCCGCCGGCGCGGGGGACTGAGGCGCGGGCGCGCCGGCGCAGGCGCCGGCGGCGATCAGAGCCGCCACGCCGAGGACACGCCGGGGCAGGCGCGAGGTCAGTCTGAGCATCGCGGATGAAGGGGACATTTCAACTCGTAGCGTGAAAGTAAGGTCCAGGATCGGCGTGGGGCGGTGACCCCTCGCCGTCAGGTCCGGTGAGCGCGGTCACGTCGCCGCGCAGGCGCCTTGGGTGACAGCCCCCGACGGGAGATCGTAAGCCCGGAGTGCGACAGGAGTTCGCCCAATACCGCGCGGGTTCGCGCGTCGATCGGCAGGTCGAAATGAACGTCCAGCCGGTACTCGGCGTGATCGGGGCCCTGGCCCGTCAGGGTGAATCCTCTGACGTCCGGGCGCACCGCCTCGACCTCGATGTCCGCCAGGCGCTCAAACTCATTGTCCATCGCTATCCTCCGACCTCTCAGAGAGATACCCCTCCCCGAAGGGCTGTCAAGGAGACTTGGGGCCGCCTAGATTTCGCCCTCGGAGGTCTTGACGATCGGTGGGGCGACGCGGAATCAAGGAGTATCGGGCGTCTGAAGCCTTGGGCCTGATTGCAGCCGACCGCGAGCACCAACCGCTGACCTGCCCTTCCTGCGGAGCCCGGGCGATTCAGCGGCTGCCGCGGCGGCACCCGGTGCGCCCGGGGGACCCGCCCCGGGTGGGCGAGCGCATCAGCCTGACCTGCGGGAAATGCGGACGGCACGCGTCCTACATCGAAGGCGGCACCCTGCCGCCCCGGGACGCGACCATGGATCCCCAGAATCCCCCGGAAGCCGGCGGGGAGCGAGGCAATCGACGTGGCGGGTGACGCGATTCAAATGATGGGGACGGTGACGGAGGTGTTGCCCAACACCACGTTCCGGGTCAAGCTCGAAAACGGCCACGACGTGCTGGCCTATGTCTCCGGAAAGATGCGGAAGAACTACATCCGCATTCTGCAGGGAGACCGGGTCGCCGTCGATCTTTCCCCGTATGATCTGACGCGCGGAAGGATTACCTACCGATACAAGTAAGAAAGACGTCGAGAAACAGAGCGTGAGCTTCGACGCCTTGCTTCTCGACGATTTGTTTCTCGACGCTTTGCTTCTCGACGTATTTTGCAGTTCAGTGGAGCTCGACCCCCAAGTAGAAGCTCCTCCCAGGAGCAGGTTCATAGTACCGCCCCGCGGCCGCGTTCGGGGTGACGGAGGCGACATAGCGGTGATTGAAGAGATTCTCGATCGCGAAGAACGGATCGAGCCGCACCCCGCCCACGTCCCCGCCCCACCCGACCCGCAGATCGCTGCGCCACCACCCTCCCGCCCGGGTGGCCAGCGTGTCGCTCAGTAATTGGCTCGACGAGTGCAGGGTCTCGAGCTCCATCCACGCACTCCGAGTTCCCCAAGGGTGGAGCGAGAGCAGCGCCCGGAGCCAGTGGTCCGGCACCCCGGCCACGGGCCGCCCATCGAGGACATACGTGTTGGGGCCCACGGTGAACTGGTAGCTCACATACCGGAAGTGCGAATAGGTGTACGTGACGCCGACACGCAATCCCGGCACCGGAGTCGCGTCCGCCGAGAGCTCGAGCCCCCGATGCCGCGCCGCCCCGGCATTGCGATAGAACACGCGTTGAGGCGAGGTGGGCTCCTGGAATGGAACGAGCTCATCCTTCACGTCCGCCTGGAACACCGCGGCGCTCCAGCGCACCCGGGGGTCGGGCTCGCCCCGGGCGCCCAGCTCGTAGTTCCACGCCCGCTGCGGCTGGAGCGCGGGATTGAAGCCCCCGACCGTGTCCGGGCGGTTGGCGAGCTCCGTGGTGGTCGGCGTCTCGAACGATGACCCGACGTTTCCGTACAGAGTGAGCTGTTCGGACGGCGCGAACCCGGCGCCCAGCGAGCCGGAAAGGGAGCGCATCAGCCGGCGCCCCGAGTCGTTCAGGTAGATGGGATTGGTGAGCGCCTTGATCGAGTCGACCAGGCGGTCATCCACCTGGAAGCTCACCCAGTCGTACCGGAGCCCCGCGGTGGTGGTGAGCCGCGGTGTGAGGGTGACGGCGCTCTGCACGAACGGCCCCACCTCGGTCACGTGCTCCAGCTGATCGAGCTGGCGGGACGTATCGGCGGTGGCCGTGGCCCCGACATAGTTGAAGTTCACGCGGTCGTCCCGCAGCCGCTGAAAATCCACGCCAAAGGTCGTGACCTGAGGGAACGCCCCCAGCGCGAACGGCTCCGCCGCGGTGAACCGCGCACCATAGTCGAACCGCTTGAGCCTGATGAAGGCGAAGGTCTGCGGGTTGTTGAGATCCCGGGTGAATCCGTACACCGTCGCGTCCGCTTCACCACCATTGGCGAACGCCCGGCGCACGGTCACCCCCCCCTGTCCCTGGCTCACGGCCTTCCCGGCGTCTCGGCTCAGGTTCGCCGGAGCCGCAGAATCCGGATTGGCGTGCATTTCCGCGCTCGTGAGGGCGCCGGGATTGTCGGCGCGGGGATCGTCTCCATAGGCCGCGACCGCGGCCACCGACCAGCCGTCGCTCAGCGGCAGATGCAGCCGGGCGTTCAGGTCCCGCTGGTCCGCGGCGCTGTGGTCCCGTTCTCCCTGATACGAGAGCCTTGAGGCCGTCAGCATCACACTCCCCTCCCCCACCCGCGCCCGCGTCGAGGACGACCACTTGCTCCAGGTGCGGCCCCCGTCGAACTGGCCCGCCACCACCCGGGCATCCTCCGTCAGAGGGGCGGGCGCAGTCGGATCGGTCCAGATGCTGATCACGCCGCCCGTGGCGTTTCCGAAGAGCGCCGAGGCCGAGCCCCGCTCCACCTCGATGTGGTCCACTTCGCTCAGATCGATGTTGGTGAGCTGTCCCTGCCCGTCGGGGAGGCTCTGGGGAATCCCGTCCACGAGGATCTTCACCCCGCGCACGGCGAACGCCGCGCGGGCCCCGAAGCCCCGAATGGAGAGCCGCTGGTCGAGGGAGAAGTTGTAGCGGTTGATGTCGATGACCCCGGGGACGCCGCCCAGTGCTTCGTCGAGTCCCCAGGTGGGCCGCGCGGCGCTGATGTCCGCGCGGGTCACGGTGGCGACGGCGGCCGCCGTGCGGGAAAGGGGGCGCTCGGCGCGCGTGGCCGAGACGACGATGGCGGGGAGTGTGTCCCGGAGGGTGTCAGGCTGCTGGGCCCGGAGGCCCCGCGACGCCGACAGGCCTGCCAGCACCATCCACGTGACTCGCATGACCCAATCTACGCGCCGCACTCCGGCACCCCTCGAGGCGTGGGACCAACGGAGCCCGCCGGGGACCGGCGGCTCAGGTCGGGTGGCGGAAGAACCGGTTCCAGCGGATTCGGAGCGGCGAGAGCCCGATGCTGAAGTACGTCAGCTCGGGTTTCCCCTCGATGTGCGCCCGGGGCAGAAAACCCCAGAAACGCGAATCGTACGAATCATCCCGATTGTCGCCCATTACCCAGAAGCTGTCGCGCGGCACCACCAGGGGCCCCCAGTCGTGCGACGTAGGGTTGTACTTCTCGGGGGTTTTCCCGATGTAGTGCGGGAGCTCGTTCCTTCGCATCTGCATCCGGTAGATGTCCGCGTCGGCGCCGGGATTGAGATGGAGAGCGTACGGTTCCACCAGCGCCCGGCCGTTCCGGTACACCGTGTCGTGCGTCATCTGGAGGGTATCGCCCGGCTCCCCGATCACGCGCTTCACGATGATCAGGTGCGGCGTGGAGTCCTCCACCGACCGGAAAATGATCAGGCCGTCGCGGTGCGGCTGCGCGTACCCCGGAATGCGCAGCCAGCGGGTCCCGATGATCGGGATCTCTAGCGCGCCGCCGTAGATCGTCTTGTTCACGAACAGCCAGTCGCCCACCAGAAGGGTGGGCTCCATGCTCGCCGAGGGGATGCGGAACGCCTCGATCAGATAGGACCGGATCACGACCCAGCACACCAGCGCGATCGCGATCGACCTGGCCCAGCTCTTGATCTCTTCCCCGAGCGTCTTCGGTTGGGCGGGGGCCTTGGGCGGCGTCCCCTTCGGGGCCGTCATGGGTGATCCACCCAATCCGCGATGAACAGGTTGGTCTCATGCGGTATCGTAGCCCCGCGGTTCGAGGCCCAGACCAGGTGTCGTCCGTCCGGAGAGAACATCGGGAACGCGTTGAACGTGTGGTCGGTGGTGATGGTTTCGAGATGCGAGCCGTCGAGGTCCACCGCGTACAGGTCGAAGTGGTCCGACGCGGAGTCGGTGTAGTTCGAGGCGAAGATGATTCGCTTGGAATCGGGAAAAAACGCGGGCGCGAAGCTGGCTCCGGCCAAGTGCGTAACCTGACGCTGGTGCGAGCCGTCGGCGTTCATCACCCAGAGGTCCATCTTGGTCGGACGCACCACGCCCTGGGCCAGCAGCGTGCGGTACTCGGTCGAGTCCGTCGGGGTGGACGGATGATAGGCCCGATACACGATCAGTTTGCCGTCTGGGGAGAACGTCGGTCCGCCGTCGTAGCCCAGCGTGCGCGTGAGCCGGCGCAGGTGCGTGCCGTCCACGCGCATGGTATAGATGTCGAGGTCGCCGTCCCGCTCCGACGTGAACACGATGGTCTTGCCGTCGGGCGAGAGCGTCCCTTCCGCGTCATATCCCTTGTTGGCCGTCAGCCGGACCTTGTGACTCCCGTCGATGTCGGCGGCGTAGATGTCATAGTCGTAGAGCGCCCACACGTACCCGTGCGAGTAGTCGGGGCGCGGGGGACACGCCGATCCCTGGGCTTCGGTGCTGGCGTAGAACACACGCCGGTCACCCGCGAAAAACCAGCCGCAGGTGGTGCGGCCCGCGCCGCTGGAGAGCCGCCGGAGCCCGCCGCCGTCGACCTTGATCAGGAATTCCTGGTCGCAGCCGGCCGTATCCGCCGGCGGGGTGTGCTGGAAGATCAGCCGGGTCCCGTCGTGCGAGTAGTACGCCTCGGCGTTTTGTCCGCCACTGGTGAGGCGGCGGACGTTCTGGAGGTGGGGTTCATCGGGACGGGCCGGCACGGATGCCGCCTGAAACACGGCGGACGCGAGCAACATGGTGATCATGGGAACGGCAAGCTAGAGTCGGTGGCGAGGCGGCGAAAGGGCCACCCCGCTACATTTGTCGCCATAAATGACGGGCCATCCATGACGGGCCACCCTCCCAATCCTCCCCGGAAGTCCCGGGTGCCGCTTCTGGACACGCTGGGACAGTTGTGCACCGACGGGAAGGCCACGGCCGAGTATCTCTGGCAGGTTCCGGACGACACGGGTGTCCGGCTGAAACTGGTCGGACTGCTCGACCAGATCGCCGGGGAGAGCGCGAAACAGGGACGGAAGGAGATGGGGCGGATCTGCGCGGAGCTGTCGCCCGCCGCCAAAGCGAGTCCCAGCCCCCAGCAGGTCGAGCTCCTGGTGGACGGGTTCGACCGGTTGTTCAAACTCTGGCAGGCCGCCAAGTCCGGCCTCCTGTAGACCAAAACACTCACGAGTGAATCGATGACGGACGTCGCCGCCGGCCCCCGCACCGACCTGGACCTGCTCTGCATCAACACGGTTCGGACCCTCGCGATGGACGCCGTGCAGCAGGCGGACTCAGGACATCCGGGCACGCCGATGGCCCTGGCGCCCCTCGCCTACGTCCTCTGGACCCGCCACCTCAAGTACGACCCCGCCCACCCTGACTGGCCCGACCGCGACCGCTTCATCCTTTCCTGCGGCCACGCCTGCATGCTGCTCTACGCGTCGCTCTACCTGAGCGGCTATGACCTGACCCTCGACGACATCAAAAAGTTCCGTCAGTGGGGGAGCAAGACGCCGGGTCATCCCGAATACGGGCACACACCCGGCGTCGAGGCCACGACCGGCCCCCTGGGCCAGGGCACGGGAAACGCGGTGGGCATGGCCATCGCCGAGGCGATGCTCGCGTCGCTGTTCAACCGTCCCGGCCATGACGTGGTCAATCACTTCACGTATTTCCTGGCCTCCGACGGCGACGTGATGGAAGGCATCTCCCACGAAGCCTGTTCGCTCGCGGGACACCTGAAGCTCGGCAAGCTGATCGGCATCTACGACGACAATCACATCACCATCGAAGGGGACACCGCTCTCGCGTTCTCGGACGACACCGCGCGCCGCTTCGAGAGCTACGGCTGGCACGTCCAGCGCGTGGCCGACGGGAACGATCTGGCGGCGCTCGACCTCGCGATCGCGGCCGCGAAGCGCGCGCTCGACCGACCCTCCCTCATCATTGTCCGGACGCACATCGGCTACGGAGCGCCCAACAAGCAGGATACCGCCGAGGCCCACGGCGCGGCGCTGGGCGTGGAGGAGGTCAAACTCGCGAAGCAGAGACTGGGGTGGCCCTCGCAGGAACCCTTTCATGTCCCGGCGGAGGCCCTGTCCCGCTGGCGCCAGCTGGGATCGCGGGGGCGGGAGGCCAGGACGGCGTGGGAATCGAGCTTCGCGTCCTACCGGAAGGCGTTCCCCGGCCTCGCCGCCGAGCTCGAACGGCGACTGGCGGGGAAGCTTCCCGCGGATTGGGAGAAGTCCCTGCCGACCTTCGCCGGCGAAGGAGGTCAGGCCACCCGCGCAGCATCCGGCAAGGTGCTCAACGCCCTCGCCGCGAAGCTTCCGGAGCTCGTGGGCGGGTCCGCGGATCTCGCGGGGTCGAACAACACGCTGCTGAAGGGCACCGGCGACTTTGCGGCGGGCCACTACACGGAGCGGAATTTCCACTTCGGCGTTCGTGAGCACGGGATGGGCGCCGTGATGAACGGGATGGCCCTCCACAAGGGATGCATCCCCTATGGCGGCACCTTCCTCATTTTCTCGGACTACATGCGCCCCGCCATCCGGCTCGCCTCCCTCTGCCAGCTCGGCGTCGTCTACATCTTCACGCACGATTCCATCGGCCTGGGTGAGGACGGACCGACGCACCAGCCTATCGAGCAGATCGCGGCCCTCCGCGCGATCCCCGGCCTCCTCGTGATCCGACCCGCGGATGCCGCCGAGGTGGCGGAGGCGTGGCGGGTGGCGATCACTCATCGTTCGGGGCCGGTCGCACTCGCGCTCACGCGTCAGAAAGTGGCCGCGATCGACCGGACCCTCCATGCGCCTGCCGCCGGACTCGCCCGCGGCGGCTACATCCTGGCCGAGGCCACCGGGACACCCCGGGCCATCCTCATCGCCACGGGGTCGGAGGTCGAGCTCGCCCTGGGCGCGCGGGACCGCCTGCAGGCGGCGGGCGTGCCGACGCGGGTGGTCAGCATGCCGAGTCTCGAGTTGTTCGCCGCTCAGCCTCAGGGATACCGGGATGAGGTCCTGCCCCCGGCCCTGCGCGCCCGTGTGTCGATCGAAGCGGGAGCCACCCAGTGCTGGCACGCCATCGTGGGCGATCGCGGCCGCACCATTGGCCTCGATCACTTCGGCGCCTCAGCGCCGTACCAGCGGTTGTATCAGGAATTCGGATTGACGGTAGATCGAATCGTGGAGACGGCGCGGCAGGTCGTTGCTGATGTCTGACGTCTAACTCTTATCGGCCACCATCAACGCGAGCAGCAGCGGCAGGTAAGAAATCGACGTCAGGAAGAGCCGACGCGCCGGCTTCTCGGCAGGCTCCCGCATCAGTACCAGACTCATCCCCGCGTAGATGATTCCCAGGCCCAGCGCGCCGAAGAAATAGACGGTGCCCGTCAGCTGGAGGAGAGTGGGCAACAGGCTCACGGGCAGGAGTGTGATGGCGTAGAGCAGTGCCATTCGCCCGGTCGACTTTCCGGTCGCATCGTCCAGAGAGAGCATCTCGAACCCCCCCCGCCGGTAGTCATCCCGGTAGAGCCAGGCGAGCGCCAGGAAGTGCGGCAGCTGCCACAGAAACAGGATCCAGAAGAGCGAGAGTACCACGCCGTCGAGCCGTCCGCCCGCCGCCGTCCAGCCGCCCA
>DATMOQ010000251.1:0-9343 GCA_035568195.1 Gemmatimonadales bacterium | reverse complement strand
ATGGCGCCACCGGAGCACTCGCGCCGTGGCGCGACGCCCGGATGCCCCAGTCCACCGCGCCCACCGAGCTCACCATCCGATTCGTCCGGATCACCAACGAACGGATCACGGGATCCCTGACCCCCTACGCCGACCCCTCGTCCGGTGAACCCCTGTTCACCGTCTTCGAGGGACAGGCCGCCGGCGACACCATCAGCGGCACCTTCACCACCCGATCGGGGCCGGGACCAGATCACCCGACGGGACAGTGGCGCGTGGTCCGCAGCCGTCGCTGATCGACCCGGGGACACCATCCCTCCGGGCTCCCTTGCTGGGCCCGGACACTGGCGATAGCGTCCCCCCGACTCCTTCCCTGGTCTCCTAAATGCGCCGCTTGGCCGTACAGCTCATCCTCCTGTTGGCGGCCGTGCCGGCTGCTGCTCAGAACATCGACACCGTCTACACCCACGCCGACACGCTCCGCGGCTCCAACGGCCCCGGCCGCGACTGGTGGGACGCATCGTTTTATGACCTCCACGTGCGGGTGAACCCGGCCGATTCGAGTATCCGCGGGTGGAACGGCATCACCTACCGCGTGCTCAAGCCCGCCCAGACTATGCAGATCGACCTGCAGACGCCCCTCGAGATCGACAGCATCGTCCAGGACCGCAAGCAGCTCACCTGGCGCCGCGACGGGAATGCGTTCTTCGTGGCGCTCCGCACCGCCCAGCGCGCGGGCGACACCAGAGCGCTCGCAGTCTACTACCACGGCCAACCGGGCCACGACCGCCCCCGCCCCGCCGGCTTCCTCTGGGCGCACGACAGCCTGGGCGGCTGGTGGCTGGCGACCACGGACGAAGGCATCGGCGCGAGCATCTGGTGGCCCGTGAAGGACTATCCCGCGGACGAACCGGACAGCCAGCGCATCGCCATCACGGTCCCCGACCCGCTGATCGACGTTTCCAACGGCCGGCTGCGCGGGACCACGCACAACGCCGACGGCACCACCACCTTCGAGTGGTTCGTGGCCGACCCGATCAACATGTATGACGTGGCCGTGAATGCGGGGCGTTACACGCACTACGCGGACACGCTGGCGGGCGAGAGCGGTCCGCTCTCTCTCGACTTCTGGCCCCTGGAGTACCATGCCGACACCGCTCGCGGCCAGTGGAAACAGGCGACGCCGATGCTCAAGTGCTTCGAACACTGGTACGGCCCGTATCCCTGGTATCGCGACGGCTACAAGCTCATCGAACAGTCGTACCTCGGCATGGAGCACCAGAGCGGGATCGCCTACGGCAACCGTTTTCTCAAGGGCTACCTGGGGCGGGATCTCTCGGGCACGGGGCTGGGACTCTCCTGGGACTACATCGTCATTCACGAGAGCGCCCACGAGTGGTTCGGCAACAACATTTCCGCCAACGACGTCGCCGATCAGTGGATCCACGAGGGCTTTGCGACCTACTCGGAAGGGCTGTACACCGAGTGTCAGACCGGGAAAACCGCGGGGGCCGCGTACCTGATCGGGCTCCGCAAGGGGATTCAGAACCGCTATCCCATCATCGGCCCCTACGGCATCGGCCGCTGGTACACCAACGACATGTATTTCAAGGGCGCCAACGTCCTGCACACACTCCGGCAGGTGGTCGATGACGACGCGCGCTGGCGCGAGATCCTGCGCGGCCTGAACCACACCTTCTGGCACCAGACCGTCTCGAGCCGGCAGGTGGAGGAATACATCAGCCGGCAGGCGGGCATCGACCTCGGCAAGTTCTTCGACCAGTACTTGCGCACCACCAAGGTCCCCGAGTTCGATTACAAAGTGGACGGCACGACGCTCTCGTACCGGTGGTCGAACGTGGTGCCGGGATTCGACATGCCCATCCGGGTCCAGGTCCCGGGGAGCGGCACGCGGACCCTCCGCCCCACGGAGAGCTGGCAGACACTGCCCTTCCCGGCCGCGGCAGTCCCGACGGTCGACGAGAACTTCTACGTCACCGTGAAAGACGCCGGCGCGCCCCCGGGAGGCCGCTGATGGCCATCGACCGCCGCTCCTTCGTCGCCACGACCGCCGCGGCGCTCGCCGGCGCCGCGACCGGGCACCCGGCGTCCCGGACCTCGCCCCCGGGCGGTTCGTCGGACCCGTTGGGGGTCCGCGCCGATTTCCCCATCACCGCCGAGCGGACGTACCTGAATTCGGCGTATATCGCGCCGATCCCGACTCCCGTGGTCCAGGCGGGAACGGAGTTCCTCGAGAACAAGTCCCGTCGGCCGCTCGAAGTGGGAGAGCTGCTGGGCGCCGACGGCAAGCTCCGGGCGCAGTTTGCCCAGCTCGTCAACGCGTCACCCGATGAGGTCGGTCTCTTGTTCTCCACGGCCGAGGGCGAGAACATCATCGCGCAGGGGATGGACTTGAAGGCCGGCGACAACGTGGTGGTGGACGAGCTGCACTACCCCACGGAGTTCGTGCTCTACCGGGCACTGGAGCGCTCGTTGGGAATCGAGCTCCGGATCGCCAAGCACCGGGACGGCGTCGTGGACGCGAGCGACTTCGCTCCCCTCGTCGACCAGCGGACGAAGATCGTCTCGGTCGCGTGGGTGTCCCACCAGAACGGGTTCCGCCACGACATGCGGCCCATCGCGGATCTGGCCCATGCCCACGGGGCCGTGTTCTATGCCGACGCCATCCAGGCGGTGGGGATGGTCTCCATCGACGTGCAGGCGGCGGGCGTGGACGCGATCTGCGCCGGGTCCTACAAGTGGATGCTCGCCGGGTTCGGTGTGGCGCCTTTCTATATCAAGCGTGACCTGATCGATCGGCTCCGCATCGACCGATACGGGGAATTTCAGGTGGAAAAGGAGCTGCCCGACCATCACTTCGAGCTGGGGAAAACGGCCCGGAAGTTCGACTACTGCAGCCGGGCCTTCGGACCGGTCCGCGAGCTGAGCGCGGCGCTCACCTACCTCCAGAACGTGGGCGTGGCACGTATCGAGGAGCACACGGTGGGGCTCGCCCACCGGCTGTACGACGGGCTCTCCAAGCAGGGACACCGGCTCTTCACGCCTCCGGGCAACCGGTCGTCCATCGTGACCATGCTCATCGCGAAGCCGATGGGGGAGGTCCGGTCGGCGTTCCAGGGCGCCAAGGTCGACGTCACCGTGCGGGACGGGCAGATCCGCATTGCCCCGGCCCTCTTCAATACCGAAGAAGAGATCGACCGATGCCTCGAGGTCACGAAGGCATTATGAACAACGTCCTCGACCAGCTCCGGGCCGGTCTCGCCGACCGGTACCGCCTCGACCGCCAGATCGGCGAGGGGGGAATGGCGGTGGTGTTCCTCGCCATCGACCTGAAGCACGACCGCCAGGTCGCCCTCAAGGTGCTCCGCACGGAGGTCTCGGCGTTCGTGGGCGCCGATCGCTTCCTGCGGGAAATCCGGGTCACCGCCCAGCTTCAGCATCCCCACATCCTGCCCCTCTACGACTCCGGCGCCATCGGCCCGCTTCTCTATTACGTGATGCCGCTGGCGCAGGACGACTCCCTCCGCACCCGCCTGGAGCGCGAAGGGCCGCTGCCGGTGGACGACGCGATCACCATCACCCGCTCGCTCGCGAGCGCCCTCGACTACGCGCACCGCCACGGGGTACTGCACCGCGACATCAAGCCGGAGAATGTCCTGCTCCTGGAAGGGCAGCCCGTACTCGCGGACTTCGGCATCGCGCTGGCCATTGCCACGGCGGGCGGCCACCGGCTGACCGGCACGGGCATCTCCCTCGGCACTCCGGCGTACATGAGTCCGGAGCAGGTCTCGGGCGATCGACACATCGACGCGCGGAGCGACATCTACGCCCTCGCCTGCGTCGCGTACGAGCTCCTCACCGGAGAGCCCCCGTTCACCGGACCCACGGCGCAGGCGGTTCTGGCCGCCGTGCTGACCGGCACGCCGGCGCCCCTCGACGAGCGGAGGTCCACGGCGCCCCCCGCCCTGGTCGCCGCCATCCATCGGGGTCTGCAGCGTCTGCCCGCCGACCGCTTCGGGACCGCCGCCGAGTTCGGGGCGGCGCTGACCGCCGGACCGCAGGGCGCCCTGCCGGTCGCGCCCCGCCGCCCGCCCCGCCGGAGCGGGCTCGTCGCGGCCGTGGGCCTGGCCGGTCTGGCGGTGGGTGTCGCCGGCAGGTCCCTGCTGCACTCCCCAGCGCGCGCCACCGCGGGGCGCTGGAGCATCTCACTTCCCGCGAATGCGCCCGCCGCCTTCCTGGGCACCGGTGCCTCCGCGGGCCAGCCTGGCATCGCGCTCTCCCCCCGGGGTGACCGGCTGGCGTACATCGCGGCCAGCGGGACCACCACGGTGCTCGCGACCAAGCGACTCGACGGCGATTCGGTCGCGATCGTCCCCGGAACGGAAGGAGCCGCCTATCCCTTCTTCTCCCCCGACGGGCAATGGATCGCCTTTCTGTCCGGGGGCCTGCTCCGCAAGGTTCCGGCGTCCGGCGGCAGTCCCACCACGCTCGCGGCGGCCGATCGCGTCACGGGCGCCGCGTGGCCCGCCCCGGACCGCATCCTCCTGTTCGAGAACGGCGGGTTCAACCTGCGCACGCTGTCCGCGTCCGGCGCCGCCACGGATTCGACGGTGCACCTCTCCACCCAGTTCGGCACTCCCGGGATCCTGCCGGGAGGCAAGTGGGCCGTGGGGGAGCTGAGCTCGGGGCAGCTCGCCATGCTGTCGATCGCGGACGGGGCGGAATTCGCTGTCACCCGGCGCGGCGTGCTCCCGCTCGATTCCGTGGGCCAGGCCGATCTCCTCTTCGGAGCCAGCCCGCAGTACCTCCCGTCCGGATACCTGATCTACGGCACGGGCGACGGGGTCCTCGCGGCGATGCCTTTCGATGCCTCGAGTCGGCGCGTGCTGGGAGAGGCGGTTCCGATCGTCACCGGGATGCGGATGGAGGGGGGCTTCGGAAGCGCGGAGTTCGTCGTGTCGGACGACGGAACCCTGGTGTACGTGCCGGGACGGAACCAGCTCTACGTGAACATCGCCTTCGTGGGGGCCAACGGGCGGTTCGATACGCTCCCCATGCCCCGGGGGCCGTACACGCAGACCCGCATCTCTCCGGACGGCTCACGGCTCGCGGTGCAGGTCAGAAACGCCATCGGCGGATGGCAGGTCGTGGTGTTCGATATGGCGACGGGCGTGCGGCAGACGATCCCGGTCGCCGGCAACTACCGCGCCTTCCCGTCGTCGTGGCTCTCGAACCGGGATCTGATGATCGGCATCTGGAACCCGGTTCAGTTCCTGAATTACGGGTTGCGCCTGCAGTCCATCGAGACCGGCAAATGGACCGACATCCGGCTCAACGGCGCCTCATATCTGACGCCCGCCCCCGACGGCCGGTCATTCGTATTCTCCGACTGGCGCGCCGGTGACCTGTACCTCCGGTCGTTGAACGAGAAGGACACGGCCCGGACCTCGATTGCCGCGAAGGGATTCGCCGCGGCGTTCTCTCCCGATGGCCGCTGGCTGGTGTGGGGCGCGATCGACGGCTCCGTCGCCGCATCCCCGGTGCCGCCGACGGGGGCCATCTTCCCCGTGGCGGAGCGGGGACAGTTCCCCCTTTGGTCTCCGCGGGGCGACGCGGTGATTTACCGGGACGGGAACCGCTACTACGAAACCCCGATCTCCACGGCGGGGGGCTTCCGCGCCGGGCGCGCCCGCGTCGTGGCCGAAGGTCCGTTTCTGGCGACTTTCTCGTGGACGGACGCGATCAGCCCGACCGGCCGCCTCCTTGTGCTCCTCAGCAGTCCCGAGCGGGACACCCGCACCCTCGGCGCCATCACGTCGTTTCCGGACATCGTGGAGCGAACGGCCCACTCCAAGACCCGGTAGCGACTGCAACCATTTCCTGCCGCGTCGCGTCGGATCTAGGATGATCCGCCGTGCTCTCGCGTGTCTTCCCTGCAAGGAGCCCTCTTCGATGCGTCGCGCTTCGGCCGTGCTGTCTCTCCTGTTCGCCGCACCCAATCTCACTGCCCAGACCCCCACCCCCACCCCCACCCCCACCCTCCCCGCGACCCTCTACACCCCTCGGGCCGTCGCGCACGCCTACAAGGTGGGCGCGCGGTCGCTCGACGGGCGGCCGGGACCCGGCTACTGGCAGAACCATGGCCGCTACACCATCGCGATCAGCGTCGCCCCGCCGGCGCGCACCGTCACCGGCACCGAGCAGATCACGTACTTCAACGACAGCCCGGACACACTCAGGACGCTGCTCTTCCGGCTGATCGTCAACATCCATAAGCCCGGCGCTCCCCGCGCTTTCCCCGCGGGCGCGGACTATCTCACCTCGGGCATCCATATCGACACGCTGATCGTAAACGGCGTCGGGCGGGCCTGGACCAATGACGCCCAGACGTTCACACTCCGCGGAGTCCGGCTCACCACGCCGCTCCCGCCGCGCGACTCGGTGCATCTGTCCGTGAACTGGCACTACGACCTGTCGCAGGCGAGCAACCGGGAAGGCATGCTCGATTCGACCACCGCCTTCATCGCATACTTCTATCCGCGCGTCGACGTGTACGATGACTACGACGGCTGGGACGGCACCACGTTCACCGACATGCAGGAGTTCTACTCGGACTTCAACGACTACGACATCTCGATCAAGGTCCCGGCCAACTTCATCGTGTGGGGCACGGGCACGCTGACCAACCCCGACGCGGTGCTCGCGCCGGAGTATGCCGGGCGACTCCAGAGCTCAATGACCTCGGACGCGACCATCCACATCGCCACGCAGGAAGACCTCAAGGGCCATCTGGTGACGCGCGCCGACGGCGACCACACCTGGCATTTCACGGCCACCCACATTCCCGATATGACGTTCGCGGTGAGCGATCACTACGACTGGGATGGCGGGTCGGTCGTGGTCGACGACGCCACCGGGCGGCGCGCCAGCGTTCAGGCCGCGTACAACGACACGTCGGTCGACTACCGCTCCATGGTGCAATTCGGCCGCCACGGGCTGGGCTGGCTGTCGCACAACTGGCCCGGCGTCCCGTATCCCTACGAAAAGAGCACGGTGGTCGAAGGGCGCGCGGACATGGAATACCCGATGATGGTGAACGACAATTCCTTCTCCGACACCGTCTTCGCGCGTTTCGTGGTCGAGCACGAAATGGCCCACACCTACTTTCCGTTTTTCATGGGGATCAACGAGAGTCGGTATGCCTTCATGGACGAAGGCTGGGCGACGACGTTCGAGTACTTGATCGGGCGGGTAGACGTGGGACCCGTGAAGGCCGCGGAGTTTTTCCGGCAGTTCCGCGTGAACGGCTGGGCCGGAGACCCGTCCCCACTCGAGGATCTCCCGATCATCACGCCCAATGACGCCGAGAATGGGCAGGCGTACGGGAACAACGCGTACGGGAAGCCGGCCATCGGCTATCTCGCGCTCAAGGACATGCTCGGCGATGCGGCCTTCGGGCGCGCGCTGCACGAATTCATGGACCGGTGGCACGGCAAGCATCCCATTCCGTGGGACTTCTTCTACACGGTGAACAACGTGACCGGGAAGAACCTCAACTGGTTCTGGAACTCCTGGTATTTCTCGACCAACTACATCGACCTGGCCGTGAAGGACGTGAAGGCCGGTCCGCGCGGGACCATAGTGACGGTCGGCAACCTCGGCGGCATGCCCGCGCCCTTCGACCTGCTGGTGAAGTACGCGGACGGGAGCCAGGATTCACTGCACGAAACGTCGGCCTTGTGGGAGCGGACCCCGGCGGCGGCCACGGTGGCCCTCATGTCCCGGAAGAAGGTCAGCTCCGTGGTGGTCCTGAACGGGATCTGGGTGGACGCGGACACGACCAACAACAGCTGGACGGCGAAGAAGTAGGACCCCCGGCCTTCGCGATTGTCAGGAAGTCATCCGCCGGAGAGCGGAGGTGGGATCGGCTCGACTCGTTGCAAGCTCGCCACAACCGTCGCGATCGGGCGCCGAATGGAGGTAGACGTCACCGCGGTCGATTCCTAGCTTTCGCGAGCCGCCATGGCCACCTCCCTTCGAACGTCCGTCGCGGCCCTGCGGGTCCGCCACCAGGGCCCTGGCCTCCGCATCGCGGTCCTCGTCCTCACCGTCGGCGTAGTGGTGCTCACGAGCGCGCTGGGCCTCAGCACTCTCTCCGCGGTGCGGGCCTACGTGGGCGGTGAGGGACTCTGGTCCAAGGCACAGAAGGAAGCGACGCGGGCGCTGCACCGGTACGGCAAGACGAGGGACCAGCGGGATTTTGACGCCTACCGGCGGGAAATCGCGATTCCACTCGGCGATCACGAAGCCCGCCTGGCCCTGCAGGGCGCGAACCCCGACCCGCAGGTGGCCCGGGACGGATTTCTCGAAGGCGCCAACGACTCGAGCGACGTCGACGCCATGGTGACGCTGTTCCGCCGGTTCTCGCGTTTCCACTACCTGAGAGAAGCGATCGCCATCTGGACGAATGGAGACGGCTACATCGCCCAGCTCCAGGCTCTGGGGGACTCGCTGCGTCAGGAGATCGGCTCGGCGCGGCCGCGGCAGGCGCGGATCGACGCGTTGCTCGCCCAGGTCGACGTGGTCGATGCCCGGCTCCGTCCCCTGGAGGATCAGTTCTCCGCCACGTTGGGGGCCGCCGCCCGCTGGACCCAGAAGGTCGTGGTCACCGTCATCGCCATCACCGGGCTGCTCCTGGTGGTGGTCGGCGTGGTCTTCTTGACCCGGGAGCAGACCCGCCGGCGCATTCTGGAAGAGGAGCTGCGCCAGGTGCAGAAGCTCGAGGCCGTCGGACAGCTGGCCGGCGGCATCGCCCACGACCTCAACAACATCCTGACCGTGATCCTGGGTAACGCCGATCTGCTGGCCAAGACCGGCCCCGAGCACGAGGATGAGCGGCGCGCCCTGCTCGACGAGTTGCGGGACGGGGGCCGGCGCGCGGCGGAGATGGTGCGGAAGCTGCTGGCATTCGGGAGACGGGAAGCCATCACGCTGCGCCCCGTGGCACCGCGAGCCGTGGTCGACGAGCTCTCCCCGTTCCTGCGGCGGATATTACCCGAAACAATCACGCTGAAAGTCGAGGAAGACCCCGACGTGCCCGCCATCCGCGCCGACGGGGTGGCCATCGGCCAGTCCTGATCAATCTGGCGACGAACGCACGGGACGCGATGCCCGCGGGCGGCGCCTTCGTCATCAGCCTCGGGCGCCGCACCCTCGGGCCGGCGCACAAGCACAATCCCGATCTCCCGCCCGGCGAATACGTCACCATCACCGCCAGCGATACTGGCCGGGGCATGGATGAGCATACCCGAAAGCGGATCTTCGAGCCCTTCTTCACCACCAA
>DATMOQ010000250.1:0-4907 GCA_035568195.1 Gemmatimonadales bacterium | reverse complement strand
CGAGAGCTCCCAGAATGCGTCGAGCCGTCCCGCCGCCACATCGGTCAGGTCGAGCGCCGCGGCGCCGGCCCGCCGAACCCCGCTTGAGCCGGTGAGCACCAGCTTCAGCTGCTCGAGGAACCGCGGGATTTCCTCAGGCCTCTTGAACGGGAACCCCGTCCCGATCAATGCCCGAGCCGGGTCCGCATTGGGGGACACCGCCAGCCTGCGCTCGCCGCACCACGCGCCGGAGCCCAGGGCTCCATGATAGACCAGATCCCGCGGCACGTCGTGCACCACACCTACCACCAGCTGGCCGGCCACCGTGGCGCCGATGGAAACGGCGTACTGCGGATAACCGTGGAGGAAATTCGTCGTGCCGTCCAGAGGATCGACGATCCAGACCACGTCGGCCTTCGCACCCGAGTCCGGCGTCAGCTCCTCTCCCACCACGGCTGACCCCGGCACCCGGGAGAGCAGGATATCGGAAATGAGCCGCTCCGCGCCGCGGTCGACGTCCGTGACGAAGTCGTTCCGGCTCTTCACGGTCCACTCGCTGGCAGGCGGGGGAGTCGAGGCCCGAATGTGCCGCGCCGCGCGCGCCGCGGCTTCCCGGGCGACGTCGACTAACTCCTTGAGATCACGCACCTTGCGTGCCCTCGGACCGGTGTCTACCTTCACCGCCCATGGCGCGAGTCTTCTCCGGCATCCAACCCTCCGGTGAGCTGCATCTCGGAAATTACCTGGGCGCGGTCAAGACCTGGGCCGAGCTGCAGTCTCAGCACGAGTGCTTCTTCTCCGTGGTCGACTTCCACGCCATCACTCAACCTTATGAACCCGAGACACTCGCGCCCCGGACTTTGGAGATGGCGATCGGGCTCTTGGCCTGCGGCCTCGACCCCGAGCGCTGCACGCTGTTCGTCCAATCGCATGTCACCGAGCACACCGAGCTGAACTGGCTGCTCAACGTCGTCGCGCCCCTGGGCGAGCTGGAGCGGCAGACCCAGTTCAAAGACAAGGCCCAGCGGCAGGAGAGCATCCCGGCCGGACTCCTCAATTATCCGGTGCTGCAGGCTGCGGACATTCTTCTCTACCACGCCACCCTCGTGCCGGTGGGCGAGGATCAGGTCCAGCACCTCGAGCTCTCGCGCGAGATCGCCCGCCGGTGGAACGCCCGCTTCAAGCACGGCTTCTTTGCCGAGCCGCAGCCGCTCCTGTCCCGGACCAAGCGGGTACTGGGTCTCGATGGTCAGGCCAAGATGTCCAAGAGCCTGGGCAACACCATCGGGCTCTTTGACTCTCCCGAGGCGATCTGGGAGAAGCTGCGGCCCGCCGCCACGGACCCGGCGCGGAAGACCAGGAAGGACCCCGGGAACCCGGACATCTGCAACATCTTCACGCTGCATCAGGGCTTCTCGCCGGCGGAGGTCCAGACGGACGTCGCCCAGAAATGCCGGACGGCAGGGTGGGGATGTCTCGACTGCAAACGGGTGCTCGCGGACCAAATGATAGCGGCCCTGACACCCATCCGCGAGCGCGCCGCCGATCTGCGCGCGCACCCTGATCGCGTTCGAGATCTGTTGATGGCTGGGGCGCGGAAGGCGCGGGCGGTGGCGTCCCGGACCCTGGCGGAGGTCCGCGGCGCGATGGGGTTTCTCCCCGGCGCGTGACCCGCCGTCTGGTGGTGGACCTCGCGGCCGTCCGCCCTGTGTGGCGGATTCCCCGGGCCCAGGTAGCCGCGATCGCCGCCGCCCTTCCGGGATGGGACGTGATTCCGGTGGACGCGCCCGCGAACTCGGACGGCGATGGCGGTGGCGGATCTCCCGCGGCGGTCGCCGCCGCGGCCGGCGCCGAGGTCTACCTGGGCTTCGGTGTGCCCAGCGGGGTCCAGGCCGCCGCACGGACCGCATTGCGCTGGGCGCACACCGCCACGGCAGGGGTCGCGCCCTCGCTGGCGGCGCTGCGCGGCACCGGCGTCACCGTCACCAACTCCGCGGGGATTCATGCCGAACCCATGGCGGACTGGGTCTTGGCCGCCATCGCGTATTTCGCCCGCGGATTTGATGTGGCCATCCGCGCCCAGGCGGACGCGCGGTGGGACAAGGACACGCTCACTGACGGCTCTCTCGCGCTTCCAGAGCTAAAGGACCTCCGTCTTGGTGTCTTCGGCCTGGGCGGCATCGGAAACGCCGTCGCTCGACGCGGACTGGCACTCGGCATGCGCGTGGCCGGAGTCCGCCGCCGGCCGGAGCAGGGAGGCCCGCCGGGCGTGAGCTGGGTGGGCGGTTTCGATGCGCTGGGACGGCTCGCATCCGAGAGTGACGTGCTGGCCATCACGGTTCCCCGCACGCCGGAAACGGTGAACGCGGTGGGGGGTGGTGAGCTCGGGCGCCTCCCCGCCGGCGCTCTGGTGGTGAACGTGTCCCGCGGCGGGATCCTGGACGAAGAGGCGCTGCTGAGCGCCCTCGAGAGTGGCCGTCTGCGGGGTGCAGCCCTCGACGTGTTCGCCACCGAGCCGCTGCCGCCGGAACACCCGCTGTGGCGGCACCCCCGGGTGCTGATCACACCGCACGTCAGTGCCGTAACGGCGCGGTTTTGGGACCGGGAGATGGCACTCATTCTCGAGAACTTGCGGCGCTATCTTGGGGGGGAGCCCCTCGCAAACGTCGTGGATCTGGAGGCCGGGTACTGATGGCGGAAGCTCAAGCAAAACCTCCCCGCGCCAGCGCGGCGCACCAGGCCCCTGCGGCGGCGCAGGGCGGCTTTGAGCGGATCATCAAGGCGGCCGTGGACCGCGGCGCCTCCGATCTGCACATCAAGGCGGGTGACGTATTCCGGGCGCGGATCGACGGGAAGCTGGTGCCGCTCACCAAGCAGCGCCTGACTCCCGACCAGACCCGGGCCATCGCGCTCCAGCTCATCCCCAGCGAGGAAGACCGCGGCCGGATCGACAAGGTCCGGGATTACGATTGCTCCTGGGGGATGCCCGGAATCGGCCGGTTTCGGGTCAACATTCTCCGCCAGCGCTCGTCGTTCATGATCGTGATGCGGGTGATCCCGTTCGACGTACCGTCCTTCGAATCGCTGAAGCTCCCGGCCGTGCTGGCGCAGGTCGCGACCGCCGAGCGGGGGATGATCCTGGTGACCGGGGTGACCGGCTCGGGCAAGAGCTCGACCATGGCCGCGATCATCAATCACATCAATCAGAATCAGCACAAGCACATCCTGACGCTCGAAAACCCCATCGAATTCCTGCACCGGGACGTGAACTGCTCGGTGACGCAGCGCGAGATTGGCACCGACACCGATGATTTCCGGATGGGTCTCCGGTCGGCGCTGCGGCAGGACCCCGATGTGGTGCTGATCGGTGAAATGCGGGACGCGGAGACCATCGACACCGCCATGAAGGCGGCGGAAACGGGCCACCTGCTCATCTCCACCCTGCACACCCCCGACGCCGTCACCACCATCAGCCGCATCGTCGCGATGTTCCCCCCCGAGGAGCAGGACATCTGCCGGATCCGCCTGGCGGACAACCTGCAGGCGGTGGTCTCGCAGCGGCTGCTGCCCCGTGCCGACGGAAAGGGCCGGGCCGCCGCGCTCGAGATTCTCGTGGTGACCGGCACGGTGCGTGATCTGATCCGGGACCCCAACCGCACGGGCGAGCTGCGGGACTACATGCGTGAGTCGCGTGAGCAGTACGGGATGCAGACGTTCGACCAGCACCTCATGGATCTGGTGTCCGACGATACCGTCACCTACGAGACCGCGCTGGCCGCGTCCTCCAACCCGGCCGACTTCGAGCTGCAGTTGCGCACCCTCCGGCGCCGCTCGCGCGTGGTGACCACCGGGGACGTGCCTCCCGCCGGGTTCACCGACGGAATGTCCGACATCGTTCCGGGGCAGTGACGCTCGCCCGGGTCACCGGGGTCCTCGCTCCGGTCACGAGCCCGTTCGGATCTTCGGGCGACATCGACACCGCCGCACTCAAGAAGAACATCGCGAAGGGCCTGGCCGACGGCCTGGCCGGCGTCGTGATCGCCGGCTCCACCGGCGAGGCGCCCCTCCTCGAGCGGGACGAGCAGCGGCGGCTCACCGCCGCCGCCCGCGAGGTGGTTCCCATTGACCGCATCCTCCTCGTCGGGACCGGCGCCGAGTCGACCCGGGCGGCCATCGCGCTCAGTCGCGATGCTGCCGCCGAACGGGCCGATGCCGTACTGGTGCGCCCGCCGGGGTACTACTCTCCGATGCTCGACGCGGCCGCCGTGCGCGATCACCTCCGGGCCGTGGCCGACGCCAGCCCGGTGCCCGTGCTGCTCTACAACATCCCCAAGTACGCGCCCGTCCCCATCACGCTCGAGATCCTGGCCGGGCTGCAGGAGCACCGGAACATCATCGGCATCAAGGATTCGAGCGGCGACCCCGCAAACCTCGCGGCCTATCGGGCCACAGTGCCCGTGTGGTCGGTGCTGGTGGGGTCCGCCTCCCACTTCAAGCGCGCTCTCGACCTCAAGTGCGAAGGCGGAATTCTAGGTGCGGCCTGCTTCGCCGCGGCCGCGTGCGTCGCCCTCAAGCGCGCGGTGGAAGAGGGCGATGCGGCGGAGGCAGAGGGGCTTCAAAGCCGGATCGCCATTCTCGACCGGGAGATCGTGGGGAAGCTCGGACCTGCCGGCATCAAGGTCGCCATGGATTGCGTCGGGCTGATCGGCGGGGCCCCCCGGTCTCCCCTCCGGCCGCTCAGGCCTGGAGAGCGGGATCGAGTGGCCGCGCTGGTCGCGGCGTGACGTCGGGCCCGGAGCTCTTCACTCGCCTGGCTATTCCCCGAGGGACCGGCACCGAGGGCAACCGGCAGGTGCGCGCCTTGTTGGTCGAGGTGCTCCAGGCCCGTGGCTTCAAGGTCGAGATGCAGGACTTCCCAGCGGGGCCCG
>DATMOQ010000249.1:0-2077 GCA_035568195.1 Gemmatimonadales bacterium | reverse complement strand
CGCTGCATGGCATCGGTGAAATCCAAGTAGACGCCGAGGCCCGTTTCACCGACCCCGCGCTCCTCATCGCAAACAGCCTTGGCGTTGCGCGACGCCACGTCACGCGGCACCAGGTTCCCAAAGCTCGGATAGCGGCGCTCGAGATAATAATCCCGCTCCTGCTCCGGGATCTTGTTGGGAGGCCGCTTGTCACGCGCCGTTTTTGGTACCCAGATGCGGCCGTCGTTGCGCAGCGACTCGCTCATCAACGTCAGCTTGGACTGATGCTCGCCGTGCACCGGGATGCAGGTGGGGTGGATCTGGGTGAAGCACGGATTGGCGAAGAGGGCGCCGCGCTTATGCGCCCGCCAGGTGGCGGTGACGTTGCACCCCTTGGCATTGGTGGACAGGAAGAAGACGTTGCTGTAGCCGCCGGTGGCGAGCACCACGGCGTCCGCGAGGTGCGACGAAATGGCGCCGGAGACCAGATCGCGCACGACGATCCCGCGCGCCTGCCCGTTCACGATGATGACGTCCAACATCTCGGTGCGGGGATGCATCGTCACGCTGCCGAGCCCGATCTGCCGCGCGAGGGCCTGATATGCGCCCAGCAGCAGCTGCTGTCCCGTCTGGCCACGGGCGTAGAAGGTGCGCGAGACCTGCGCGCCACCGAAGGACCGGTTGGCGAGGAGGCCGCCGTACTCGCGCGCGAAGGGGACGCCCTGCGCCGCGCACTGATCGATGATCTGGACGCTGATCTGCGCCAGGCGGTAGACGTTCGCTTCCCGCGAGCGGAAGTCACCGCCCTTGACCGTGTCGTAGAAGAGCCGGTAGACCGAATCACCGTCATTGGGATAGTTCTTGGCGGCGTTGATGCCGCCCTGGGCGGCGATGGAATGGGCCCGCCGCGGCGAGTCCTGGAAACAGAGGCAGGACACCTGATAGCCCAGCTCCGCCAGCGACGCCGCCGCCGACGCGCCCGCCAGCCCCGAGCCTACCACGATGACGGAATGTTTCCGCTTGTTGGCGGGGTTCACGAGCTTCATCTCGAAGCGGTGACGCTCCCACTTCTCACCGATCGGTCCCGCCGGTACGCCGCTCTTAAGCTCCACGGTCACCTCATCCAGCCGGCCAGGATGGACACCGGCACGGACGCGAACCCCGCCGCCACCACCACCGCATAGGCGCCGGCAAATCCGCGGCGCCAGCGGTTGTAGCGGGGGTGATTGAGCCCCAGGGTCTGGAAGCCCGAGTAGATCCCGTGATACATGTGCAGGCAGAGCATCCCCATCGCCACCAGATACGCGGCCGCCACGGGCCACCGGGAGAAGCTGGCGATCATGTTGTGGTAGGGGTCGAGGTGCACGAACGACGGGTTGGCGTTTCCGAAAGTCAGGTCCATCAGGTGGAACACCACGAAGACCAGGATGATGACGCCGCCCCAGCGCATGGTGCGGGCCGCGTAGGTCGTCTCCACCGGCTGGAGCATCCGGTACCCGACGGGGCGCGCGGCCCAGGACGCCCGCGTGACCAACCAGGCCGCGAGGATGTGGACCACCACCGACACGATCAGCGCGGCCCGGACGATCCAGAGCGCCTGGCCGTAGCCCAGGACGGGCTCGCCCACGGTCCGGAGGAACCGGGCATAGGCTGCGATCCGCTCGGGCCCTTCGAAGAAATGGAGATTCCCGGCCATGTGGGCGAAGACGAACAGGAGGAGCACCACGCCCGAAACGGCCATGAGGACCTTCCGGCCGATGAGCGAGCGGGTGAGGGACTGCTTCGACGGCATCCACGTCTCCCCGGGTAGGGCGTCCAGGAAAGCCCGAGGGATGATACACGGCCGCCCTCCTCACGAGCAAGCGGGCTTCGCGGCCCTGCTATCTTTGCACCCATGTACCTGACCCTCTGCAAGGCCAAGCTGCATCGCGCCACGGTGACCCAGGCCGACCTGCACTACGAAGGCAGCATCACCATCGACGCCGGGTTGCTCGACACGGCGGGGATCGTGCCCTTCGAGCGGGTCCAGGTAGTGGACATCGACAACGGCAACCGCTTCGAGACCTACGCCATCGAGGGGAAGCGGGGCTCCGGTACC
>DATMOQ010000248.1:0-2320 GCA_035568195.1 Gemmatimonadales bacterium | reverse complement strand
GGCTGGCCAGCAGGTACTTGCGGGAGCCGTGATCGCCGTACGGGCCGGGCCACATGTCGTAGCCGGCCTTGGTCGAGATGATCAGCTGGTCGCGGTACGGGCGGAAGTCCTCGCGCATGATCCGGCCGAAGTTGATCTCGGCGCTGCCGTACGGCGGCCCGTAGTTGTTCGCGAGGTCGAAGTGGGTGATGCCCCGGTCGAACGCGTGGAGCAGCATCGCCCGCGCGTCCGGGTAGCGGTCGACGCCGCCGAAGTTGTGCCAGAGGCCAAGCGAGATGGCGGGCAGCTGCAGCCCGCTCCGCCCGCACCGCGCGTAGGGCATGGTTTCATACCGGTAGTCCGCCGCTCGATGCATGGTGCTCCGTCCTTCAGAACGTCGCGGGTTGGCCGACCGTGAGGATGTGCAGCCGGGAATCGCCGCCGAACGCCTGCTTCACGTCGGCATCGGTGGCCAGTCCCGGGAACGTCTTGTAGTGCATCGGCACGATAACCTGGGGATGAAAGTATTTCTTGATCGCCAGCGCGGCGGTGGCCGGATTCTGGGTGTAGGGCCCGCCGCCCACGTTCAGCAGAATGATCGCGGGATGGTACAGCTCCTCGATGAGCGACATGTCACCGAAGATCCAGGTGTCCCCGGTATGGTAAAGCGACCGGCCGTCGGCGAAGGTCAGCACGACGCCGATGGGGCGGCCGCCCGGCGCGCTGCCGTGCATCGCGGGCACGATGTGGACGGTGACGTCGCCGATGGTGAAGGTCCCGCCGACGTTGCCCCCCATGGCCTGCTTGTCGGGCAAGCCCAGAGTCGCCACCCAGTCGTAGTCGCCGATCACCGGGGCGCCGCTCGCGAGCGCGATGGCCTTGGCATCGGCCGAGTGGTCGTCGTGCGAATGGGTCACGATGATCGCGGCGGGGTGATAGCGACCCAGGTCCTTGAGCGAGTCCGGTGTCGCGGGGTTGCCCTTGAGAAACGGGTCGATGAGGAGGGTGGTGCCGCCCGCGCTGGTGACGAGAAAGGCGGCGTGCCCGAGCCAGGTCACGTGGATGGGGGCCGGAGTGGCGGGCATGCGGGACTCCTGCGCCCGGGCTCCCCGGGGGGCGGCGGTCATGAGCAAGACTCCTGCGAGCCTGCGGAAGATCCGTGACGGCATGCGGGAACTCCTGAGGGTCATGGGGGGAAGGTAGCACCCGACGGGTCCGGCGGGCATATTAGCTGCCGTATGAACCTCCGGAATGTCTGGATCGGGTTAGCCCTGCTGGGTGTCGCGGCGTGCATCCATCCCGCGCAGACGGATCCCCAGCCGGCCCCCGACACGAGCCACGCGGCGGCCAGTCGCGATCCCGAGCAGGACCGGCGGATCGCGCAGCTCGAGCTCCAGGTGATGGAGCGGGACGCCGAAGTGGAGGCCCTGCAGCAGCAGCTCGACGACACCCGCCTCGAGGTGGTGCGGGCGATGGCCAAGCTGTCCACCATCGCGACGCGTGCCGAGGCGGCGTCGGGCATGGCGGAAGCGCAGGTGGCGGTGCAGTCACTGAAAACGGCGGCGGGCACGTCCCCGTCGCCGGAGCTCACCACCGCGAACCAGATGTTGCGGCTGGCCTCCACCGAGTTCGACAAGGGGAACTACGGCGGCGTCGTCTACCTCAGCAACCAGGCGAAGAACGCGGCGTCAGAGGGTCAGGCGCGACTGGGGGGACTCGACCGCTCGACTCTGCGCCCCGGCGAAGTCCCGTTCGCCATTCCCCTGTCCCTGCACACGACGGGGCACGCCAACATCCGGTCAGGTCCGGGGACCACCTTCAAGGTGGCCTACACGCTCGAGGCCGGGGCCGACGTCACCGCGCTGTCCTACCTGGATGAATGGGTCCGGATCACCGACTCGGGGGACCGGTCGGGGTGGATCCATCGGACCTTGATTACCCGTCGCGCCGCCGGCGCCCGCTAGCCGACGTTCTCGAAGGTTTGGGGGCCACCGCCGAGCGGACCACCCGGTCCCGTCCGTCGGCCTTGGCGCGATAGAGCGCCGCATCCGCCGCGGCGATTACGGCCTGCGTCGAATCGCCGTTCTTGGGAAACTCCGCCACCCCCACGCTCACCGAAACCGATTCTCCGTGCAGGGTCGTCGCCGTCACCACGCGCGCCCGCAAACGCTCCGCGACCTCCGCCGCCCCGTCCATGGCGGTCTGGGGCAACAGCACCAGGAACTCCTCCCCGCCGTACCGCGCGGCGCAGTCCACCTGTCGCGTCACCTCGCGCAGCACCCCGGCCACCCGGTTGAGGATTTCGTCGCCGGCCTGATGCCCGTGGGTGTCGTTGTACTTC
>DATMOQ010000247.1:0-4359 GCA_035568195.1 Gemmatimonadales bacterium | reverse complement strand
CCGCGCTCACGGGGTTCGTGGCGGGCGCCCGGGAGGTCAAGGATAGAGGCACGTTTACCTTCGCCGACCATGCCATGCCGTACGCTGAAGCCAACGACTTGATGAAATGAGGCCGATCATGGATCACCCGGTCGTCAGTCGTGACGCTTGGATTCTGGCTCGCACCGAGCTGCTCACGAAGGAGAAGGAATTCACCCGGGCGCTCGACGCCCTATCGCAAGCGCGGCGTGATTTGCCCTGGGAGCCGGTGAACAAGGACTATGGGTTCGATGGTCCCAAGGGGCGGGAGACGTTGACCGATCTCTTCGAGGGTCGGAGTCAGCTCGTGGTCTACCATTTCATGTTCGGCCCGGATGCCAAGGTCGGGTGCAAGCACTGCTCGTTCTGGGCCGACAACTTCAACCCCATCATCGTTCATCTGAATCAGCGCGATGTGACGATGGTGGCCATTTCGCGAGGTCCCCTGGCCCGCCTCGAGGAGTACAAGCAGCGGATGGGATGGAGCTTCAAGTGGCTGTCGTCGGGCGGCTCGGACTTCAATCTCGACTTTCAGGCGTCCTTCAAGCCCGAGGATGTGAAGGCGAAGAAGGCGATGTACAACTTCGTCATCTACGACGACCCGGAGGAAACCGAGCGGGAGGGGATCAGCGTCTTTCACAGGGTGGACGGCCGGATCTATCACACCTACTCGACCTACGCCTGCGGCATCGACCTCCTCAACACGGCCTACAATTACCTCGACCTGGTCCCCAAAGGGCGGGATGAAGGGAATCGCGGGCCCTTCTGGCTGAAGCGGCACGACGAATATTGAGGGTGTCAGGCCCCGCCCTTCCCCTGATCCGCCAGGCGCCGCAGCCCGCGCCCCGCGTACCTGCTGGACACCAGCTCGGTGCCGTCCTTGAGAAAGACCGCGTAGCTGCCCTTGCCATGCGGCTCGAGCGCCCGAATCGCGGCGACGTTCACCAGCGCGGACCGCCGGATCCGGACGAACCGCTCTCCCAGCCGCGCCGCCAGCCGCTCCATGGTCTGCCGCATCACGTGAACGGCCGGCCCCGCGTGCAGCTTCACATAGTTGCCCGCCGCCTCCACCCACTCGATCCCGGACACCGGCACAAAGAGCAGCCGTCCGTCGTGCCGCACCACCAGCCGCTCCAGCGGCCCGCTGGTTTCCCGCGGCCGCTCCGCCAGCCGCTCCAGCAGCGCCTCCAGCCGCCCCGCCGTCCGCTCCCGCGCCTCCCGATCCGCAGCAGTCGCCGCCCGGACGTACGCCTCCCGGAACCGGTCGGGGTCGATCGGCTTCAGGAGATAGTCCACTGCGTGCGCCTCGAAGGCGCGGACCGCGTACCGGTCGAACGCCGTGATGAACACGACGGCCGGCACCGCCTCGGATCCCACCCCCTCCAGGACGTCGAAGCCCGAGAGGCCCGGCATCTGCACGTCGAGAAACACCACGTCCGGACTCTCCCGGACGATCGCTTCGATCGCGCTCTTCCCCTCAGCGCATTCAGCCACCACCTCCGCGCCGGATATCCCCGCGAGATGCTGCCGCACGGCCAGACGGCCCAGGGGCTCGTCATCCACGATCACGACGCGCATCACGCTCCCATCCGAAAGGGAATGTCCACCGTCACCCGCGCCCCGCCCTCGGCGCCCGCCGTGAGCTCGACGCGGTGGGCACCTGGGTAGAGCTGCGCCAGCCGGGCCCGGGTGTTGGCGAGGCCGATGCCGTTGCCGCCCTTGGAGTCCGCCGCCGGACCTGGGCCGTCGTCGGCCACTGCGAGTACCAGGCGCTCTCCCCGCCGCTCTATCATCAGCGTCACCGTGGCGCCTTCGGGCCTCCGGCTGACCCCATGCTGCACGGCGTTCTCCACCAGCGGCTGCAGCAGCAGAGCCGGCACCAAGCCGGGCCGGGCGTCCGGACTCACCCGCTCGATGTACCGGAAACGCTCCTCGAACCGCAAGCGCTGGATCTCGACGTACGGCGCCAGCAGGATCAACTCCCGCTCCACCGTAATCTCGGCGGCCTCGGCGTCCAGCGTTTGGCGGAGGAGATCCCCCAGCCGGGCCAGCATGCGCTGGGCGCGCGCCGAGTCGGCCGGCGCCAGGGCGGCAATGGCGTTCAGGGTGTTGAAGAGAAAATGGGGATGGAGCTGCAAGCGCAGGGCGTCAAGCTGCGCACGACTGAGCTGCGCCTCGAGCTGGGCGGTCCTGACCTGGAGCTCGGCGGCGGCGGTCCGCTGGGCGTGATAGAGGCGCGGATAGAGGAATGCCGTATAGACGCCGATGATCAGCCAGTAGTAGAAGAATCCCGTGAACACGCCCCAGATGATGCCCCCGGTGATGAGCCCGCCCAGGCTCTGCGCGGGCGGATGTCCGATCGCGCTCAGAATGAGATAGTGGAGCGTGTAGGTCGTCGTGATCTGGACCGGCGCCACCACGGCCATCAGCGCCAGGTGCCGCACGAGGGAGCCGCGCCGGCCTCCGGGTTCGAGCCGCCAGCGGTCGGCGCCCCACAGAATGACCGCCGTACCGGCGGCCCATACCATGGCATAGACCAGCTCGTGGAAGATGTCCCACTGCCAGTCGATGGGCATGTGGCGGGACAACTTGATCAGGATGTTCTGCGTCGTGAAGAACGACGCGACGCAGAGCCACACCAGGACGATGCGAGGCCCTCGACGCGAGAAAAAAGTCATGCGGGAATGTGGTGAACGCCCCGCCTTGGAAGCAACGCCGCGTCCGACCTCAGCCCGTTCGTCACCCAGGAAGCCGCGCTCGTCACCGATCAGGCCCGGCGGAAGGCGGCACGCTTGGCGCCGCCGACCGGTTCACCGAGCTTCTCGTCATCACCTCTCACAGGACGGCGCATCGTGAAGGCCTTCGTTCCCCTCGCTCTCGCTCTCTGGATCGGCCCCTCGCTCGCGGCGCAGACCACCGCCGATACGGCGGGCATCATCACCACCGCGCACAACTACATCGACGGTTGGTATACCAACGACGGCCCGCGCATGGAGAGCGCCCTGCACCCGCACCTCGCCAAGCGCCTGGTGTGGGACGACTCGCTCAAGCACAGCCACCTCGTGGACCTGACCGCCTTGGAGCTGATCCAGGGCACCATCCATCATCCCAAGGGCGATGGCCAGCATCGCAACGAGGTGAAGATCCTGGACATCTTCGGCAACGTGGCGATGGTGCGTATCGACGCCGATACCTGGGTCGACTACCTCCAGGAAACAAGATGGAACGGGAAGTGGGTCATCCTGAACGTGATGTGGGAGAACCGTCCGGGGATGTGACGTCCGGTACCGGGGGGTTGCCCGGCAAAAACCCCGCCGCTACGTTGACGGCAGAACGATGATCACCCACGCGATGATGTGCGGCTCGACCTCCCACTCCCTCATGTGTTGTACTGAGGAGCGGACGATCACGCCGTAACGTCGGGCGCAGGGTGCCAGGCACACGGAAATCGGCCGCGATCCTCACAGGTTCGCGGCCTTTTTCTTTTCCCGGAAAGGCCGGACATGACTCACCAGGTGCAGGCGCTGGGAATCTCCGGAAGTCCCCGCGCCGCCTCGAAATCACGGATCCTCGTGGAGCTCCTGCTCGCCGAGCTGGCGCGCGGCGGGGCACGGATCCAGCTGATCGATCTCGCCACCCTGCCGGCCGACGCGCTGCTGGGCCGCAGCACGTCCCCGGACCTCACCGGGGCGATCGACGCCGCCTCTCAGGCCGCGATCGTCGTAGCCGGAACGCCGGTCTACCGCGCGACCTACACCGGCCTCCTGAAGTGCTTCTTCGATTTGCTCCCGCGCGATGCGCTCGCGGGGGCCGTGGGTGTTCCGGTGGTGACCGGAGCGGGCCCCGAACACGCCCTCGCCGTGGACCATGGCGTCCGGCCGCTGTTCGCCAGCCTGGGCGCCCGTACGGTGGCCGCTGCCATCTACGCCACCGATTCCCAGTTCGCGAGCGGCAGCCCTGAACCCGCCCTGAT
This sequence comes from Gemmatimonadales bacterium, assembly GCA_035568195.1. Taxonomy (GTDB): domain Bacteria; phylum Gemmatimonadota; class Gemmatimonadetes; order Gemmatimonadales; family GWC2-71-9; genus 40CM-2-70-7. Next base: position 368 of record DATMOQ010000247.1, on the reverse strand, counting down.
CGAGTCCGTTTCCCGAGCCGCCCGTGAGGCCATCGCCCTCGCGAGCTCCCTTTCCCACTAGAGGAGATGAGTCCGTGTCCACGTCTTCCGATCGCCCCATCGCCATCTATTACGAGCACCCCGACTGGTTTCGGCCGCTCTTCCAGGAGCTGGACCGGCGGCAGGTGCCGTATGTCACAATCGATGCCGCCAGCCACCGGTTCGCGCCGGGGAATGGCCGGCCTCCCTACTCGCTCGTCTTCAACCGGATGAGCCCGTCGGCCTACCTCCGCGGTCGCGCCAACGCGATCTTCTACACGCTTCACTATCTGCAGTACTTGAAGCGCGCGGGTGTACCCGTCGTCAACGGCTACGACGCCTACGTCACC
>DATMOQ010000246.1:0-4972 GCA_035568195.1 Gemmatimonadales bacterium | reverse complement strand
CCGGGGACGAGCGTGGCGAGGGTGTTCAAGTCGGACGCGTCGATGGGGAGCCGGGCGACCTGCTCGGGATTGAGCGTCCGGTCCATCTCTCCGGGGGAGGGTGCCGTCGTGCGATTGGGCTGGCGGCCGCGGACCGTGATGCCCGAGATCTCCACCGCCGTCATGCCCATGGTCACGTCTCCCACCAGCCGATCCTCGTCGGCCTGCCGGGCGAGCGTGAAGCGCTGGGGGGCCATTCCGACGGCACGGACCAGCATCTGGTACTGCCCGCCGCCGTCGGGGAAGACGATGGTGTACCGGCCGCGCGCGTCCGTGGTGCGCTGTCGGGAAACCTGGGTCTCGACGGAGGTCGCCTGCACCACCGCCCCGGCCAGGGGCAGCGAATCGGGACCCCGGACCACTCCCGTGATGATGTCGGTGGTGGTCCCGACCTGCGCCGCCGCGCGCCCCGGAAACCCCGCCACCACGCATCCCACCACCAGCAACCAGCGCATCCCAACCCTCACGACCGTCTCCATTTACTTGCGAGTCACCTCACATACGAGGCGGAGGGGGACGACGCTGAGGACGTTTCACAAGGGTCATCGGGGTCCTTCGCTCCGCAGGGTCATCGGGATCCTTCGCTCCGCGCGCGTGGCGCGCGCTCCGCTCAGGATGACAGGCTCGCCCTCAAAATTCCTAATAATAAAATGAAGCGAGCACCTGTCATCCTGAGCGCCGCAGGCGCGAAGGATCTGGCACTACGGAAGAGTTCGCAGCGCGGTCCGCGGGGCCCGGAGCGCCCGCCAGACGGGGAATTCCCCCACTCCGGAGGACCCATAAACCAGCCCGGAATAGGCTCCGAACTCGGCCCCCAGCAGGCGGTCAAAGATGCCCCACCGGGCGACGCCCCACCCTTCGGGCTCGAGGAGGGCGAACACCAGGCGGCCCAGGGGCTGGGCCGTGGAGATATAGAAGGTGCCCGGGGGGAGGGTCCGAAACGCGCGCGTCGTCGTCCCCTTCACGCTGAGAAGGTGGTGCCCCTGGAATTCACGCGGCGCCCAGGTGAGCTGCGCGTTGTCCAGGACCTCCACCGTGTCGGTCCAGGCGCCGGTGAGCCGGCTCACGGCGATGCCGTGGAGGCGCAGGAGCCGGGCGACATTCTCGGCGGCGGGAGGCAGGAAGTACCCGGCCGGCAGCGGGCGGGTGACCGAGTCGGCAAAGCGGTCGTTCACCGGCAGGTTCCATGTCTTCAGCTTGCCGGTCCCGACGAGTCGGGGGCGCCCCCGCGACGTGTCGCCCGTCGGCTGCATGATCTCCAGCGGAACGGGCTCGGTGCCCCGCCCCGCGAGCCGGTACTCGACCGCCAGGTCGGGGCGGGCCGCCGCGCCGGCGCCCTCGAGTGTGGTCTGGCGATCGGCCTCCCGTTCGATGCGCCGGATCTCGTCGGCGTGCGCGGCCGCGTAGTTCAGCGTTTCGACGACGAAGTCGTGCGTCACCTGGATGCGGGTCTTGAAGTCGGCGTGGCTGTACGCCTCGGACAGGATGCCGATCCGTCCGCGCAGCCCCGCGTAGTTCGTGCCGTACCATCCTACCGGCGCATAGGTGTCCCAGCTCCTGGGACTCATCGGATCGTCGACGTTGCCGTAGTCGAAGATCGGCTCGTGGTATTTGTCGGCGAGCGTCTTCCGCAACGCGGGAAGCATCTGGTCCCGCGCATACGCGAAGGGGCCGGCCGGGCTCGACGGGTCGAGGGGCGGCGCATAGGTGAGCAGGTATCCGTGGAGGGTCCCGTCGGTGGTGTGCAGGTCCATCATCACCGCGGGATCCCACGTGGTGTAGACCCGCTCCAGCGACTCCCGCGTTTCGGGTGCCTCGGCTTTGAAGTAGTCCCGGTTCAGGTCCAGGTTCATCCCGTCCGGGCGCTGGCCCACCAGCTCGGGACCGTTCTGCTCGAAGCGATTCACGGCCTGCGGGCCGAAGGCGTCGTTGCCGTCGGGGTTGTAGTCCGGCGCCACGAGGATCACCAGGCTCTTCAGCAAGTCGCGCCGCGGCCCGGCCAGCTCCCGGAGCAGCACCTGGACCGCTTCCTTCCCTTCGACTTCGCCGGCGTGGATGTTGGCCTGGATGTAGACCACGAGCCGGCCCGAGGCCGCCGCTTCGGCTGCCGATGTGACCGGGGGATCGGAGGCGATCACGAGATAGACGGGCTTGCCCAGGGTGCTCATCCCCATTTGTCCGACCGCGATCGGCGCACCCGCCAGCTGGAGTGAATCGAGAAACGCGCCGACCTCGGCCGCGGTCGACGTCTGAGTGTAGTTCGTGCGCTCGGCCGTGGTCTTGGGAAGTCCCTGGGCAGGGAGGACCCACGGAACCAGGGCACAGATCACAACTGCTCGGGTCATGTGTCTCGCCTCTCGGAGTCTTAGCCTCTTAGCCTCTTAGCCTCTTGTGGGTAAGATATCTCGGCCTATGGACACTCGCCTTCACGCTGCGGCGCAAGGAACGCTCGCCCGGGTCATCCCCCTCGGCGTGGCACTGCTCGCGGGACTGGGCGCGCTGTGGATCACGGCCGCACCGGGCCCTGGTCTCGAGCCGGACTCGATGTCCTACGTCGGCGCCGCCCAGCGGCTGGCCCGGCACGGATCGCTGGACGTTCCCACCGCATACTGGTGGGAGTCCGACAGCACGAGCTCGCTCGGATCGTTTCCGCCCGGGTACCCCATCGCCATCTCGATCCCGCTGGCCCTGGGCGTCGCGCCCGTGCAGGCGGCGCGTCTCGTGATCGTCGGCGCTGCGATGGTCACCGCGTGGGCCCTGGCGTCCGCGGCGTTCGCGGCGGGCGGATGGCTCGCGGCGTGTCTCGCGGCCACGCTCGCCCTGCTCGCCCCCGGTGTGGTCACCCAGCACTGGATCGTGCTGTCGGAGCCGCTCTCCTACGCCTTCCTCGCCGTCACGCTGGGCCTGATGGCGGCGAAGCCTGAGCGCTCGTGGGCGTACGGTCTCACGGCCGCGCTCGCCAACATCGTCCGCTACGCCGAAATCGCCGCGGTGGTGAGCGTGGTGGTGTGGGCGTTCGCGCAGCGCGCGGGGTGGAAGATCCGGATCAAGCGGGCCCTGCTCGCCGGCATTCCCGCGGTGGCGCTCCAGGGCGCCTGGCTGATCCGGGAGCGGGTGGTGGAGGCCCGCACGCCGTTCGCGACGGTCGGGACGTTCGGTGGCGTGGCCGGCGCCGTGGGACAGGGGATCGAGCGGGTCGGTGCGTGGCTGGTGCCGAGCCCGGCGCTGCCGGCGTCCCTGATCCCGCTGGCCGTGCTCGTGATGGCCGCGGTCCTGTGGCTGGTCCATCGCACCATCGCGGTTCGCGTCCCGCAGATCGGAAAGCTGGACCTGTGGCTCCTGGCGCTCCTCCTCTTCTCCGGTATCTACGCGGCCATTCTCCTCTTTTCGCGCACCTTCGTGGGGGGGGAGATCGAATTCGACGATCGCATCCTCTCTCCGCTATACATCTGCGGTGGGGCCGCCGTCGGCACCATGATCGGGAACCTGTGGGATGGATGGACCGTGCGCGGACGCTGGGCCGCCGGCGGGGTCCTCGCGGCGTGGATCGCGGCCGCGGTGGTAGTGGACGCGGGCCAGGTGCGGACCCTGCGGTCCGAAGGATACGGCTACGAGGGATTGGACTGGCAGAAGACGGATTTTGCCCAATGGCTCCGGACGGTGGGCGCGAAGTACGAGATCTACTCCAACGATCCGGCCGCCATTTATTTCCTCACCGGCCGGCCGTCGCGGATGCTGCCGGAAACGCTGGCCCCAGACTCGGTGCAGCGTTTCCATGCCGTATTCGACAAGCACCCGGCGCTGCTGGTGGGATTCCAGGACGACTACCGGCAGTCGGCGGCGCCGTCCGTGCTGGCCCGCCAGTACGGTCTCTGGAAGCTCCAGGAGTTCGATTATGGGACGGCGTGGGGGGTGGTGCCGAGATGAACTGGTCCGTCGCCCCGTACTTCTTCGTTTCCGACGTCGTCCTCGCCGCCAACTTTTATCGCGACATGCTGGGATTCCACTACGAGCGCTTCTGGGGCGATCCGCCGGCCTTCTGCATGGTCAAGCGCGGCGGCATCGTGATCATGCTCAGCGCGCCGGAGGGCGGAGGCCGCCCTCATCCGAACGCGCTGGACGACCCTGAGGGCGCGGCATGGGACGCCTACATCTGGATCGACGGGAAGGCCGACCAGCTGGCGGAGGAGTTCCGATCCAGGGGCGTGAAGCTCGAACGGGAGCCGTGCGATCAGGAGTACGGGTGCCGCGACTTCGAGGTGCTGGACCTGGACGGCTACCGCCTCTGCTTCGGCCAGGACCTCGAGGGGTAGTCACACCGAGGGTAAGGGTCTTGCCTAGGTGATCCATGAAATCGGGATGCGGGTAAGACTACCTTCACCCCACTTCGGGAGCCGCCATGAGCGTCTGTCGTGTTGGAGCCTTCCTCGTGCTCGGAGCGCTGGCCTGTTCGTCGATGAGCGGGCCTCAGCGTGTCACCCTCTCGGCCAGCGTGAACCGGACGGAGATCAAGTCGGGTGAGCCGGTGATCATGACCGTGAGCCTCACCAACCCCAATCCTGATGCCGTCACCCTGACCGTGAGCGGTTGTCCCATCCGGCCCTACGTCGCGACGCTGGCGGGCGCCGTAGTCATGCCCTCCGGTGGCAGTTGGGTGTGCACCGCGCAGATCTCCCGGCTGACGCTCGGCCCGGGAGAGACCCAGCAGCAAGCCTTCGAGTGGGCCCGCGCATCGGGCCTTGCGACCGAACTCCCTGAAGTCCCATCTCTGCCGCCGGGTGTCTACAACTTCTATGCGACGCTCGTCGCACAGGAGGAGACCCTGAGCACACAGCGGTTCGAGATCCGGCTCGACTAGTCCGCGCCGTCCCTGAGATCAGAAGCGGCCTGTCACGGGCCGAATTCGCGTGGTTGCACTCTGGAACGCCCAGGA
>DATMOQ010000245.1:0-8228 GCA_035568195.1 Gemmatimonadales bacterium | reverse complement strand
TACACCGTCGCCATTCCGCCCGACCCCAGCTCCCGTTCGATTGCGTAGCGGTCGGCGACGGCGGCGGTGAGGCGGGCGTGATCGGTCATCGCCGACAAGATGGAGTGACGGGGTCGGGCCAGCCAGACCTCAGGGAGATGGAGAAGTAACGCTTGTGGGTTGCGGATTCGCCTCCCCGCGGCTTCATATAAGGTAGACCGCCATGTCCGCGACAAAACTTCCTCTTACATCTCCGCCTCTGGCGGGTGAAGCGCGGGCCCGGCTCCTCGCCCGGGTGGCCTTCGAGGCCGTCTGGGACCGGGATCTGGGGAGCGGCGCGGTCAGCTGGGATGGAAATCTCGAATCCATCTTCGGCTACCGCCGGGACGAGGTCGTCGACCACATCGACTGGTGGCGCGAGCGCGTTCATCCCGACGACCTCGCCCGCGTGGAGCAGGCCGCCGCGGAGGCGATCAGCGGCGATGCCCTGGCCTGGTCCAGCGAGTACCGGTTCCGGCGAAAGGACGGCTCGTGGGCCTGGGTCTCGTCCCGGTGTGCCGTCGAGCGCGACGCGTCGGGTCAGGCCCGACGGACGGTGAGTGCGTTGATCGACATCAGCCGCCTGAAGGAGACGGAATCGCGGCTGCGGCTGTTCACCGAGCAAATCCCCGTCCGGGCGTGCGCCACCGACCGCGACCTGCGGGTCGTGTGGGACCTGGGCTCGGCGTTTTCGACCAGCCCTTCAGCCGTCGGCCTGACGGTCCCCGAACTGTTCGCGCAATCTCCTGACCGGGATCGGGTTCTGGAGGGATGCCGCCGGGCGCTGCAGGGCGAGTCGACGGCACTCGAAATCGACGACGGGATCTCGGCCGCGCAACTGCGGCTCGACCCGTTCCGCGATCCCGCGGGGAACGTGATCGGTGTGGTCGGTCTGGCGTTCGACATCACGGGCCGGGTGCGCACGGCCGAGGAGATGCGAACCGGCCAACTCCTGTTGCGGCAGGTCCTCGAGACGCTGCCGGTGGGCGTCGTGGTGATGAACAAGGCCGGAGACATCGTGATCCACAACCCGGCGTCGGACGAGATCTGGCATGGCATGATCACGTCCGGTGAGGAGCGGTGGGCCCGCAGCAAGGGATTCTGGCACGACACCCGGGCGGCGATTCAACCGGGTGAATGGGCCTCGCACCGTGCCCTGGACGAGGGGCAGGCCAGCCGCGACGAGCTGATCGACATCGAGACCTTCGACGGTCAGCAGAAGATCATCGAGAACTACGCCGCTCCGATCCGCGACGCCAAAGGTGTCATCACGGGCGCCGTCGTGGTCAACGAGGACGTGACGGAGCGGGTCCGAGCCGAAGAAGGGTTGCGAAATATCGAGCGCCTTCTGGTTGATGCGGAGAAGCTGGGCCAGACCGGCAGTTGGGAGCAGGATCTGGTCACGGGAAAGATCTTCAACACGGAGGCCAACTCCCGCCTCTTCTTCGGTGACGACCGGAGCAAGGGCGCCCGGCTGGAGGACTACGCCGAGGCCGTCCACCCCGACGACCGCGACTGGGTGATGCTGCGGCGGAAGCAGCTGCTCGACGGCACCGGGTCCGGAGACATCGAATACCGCGTCATCAGGCCCGACGGGAGCGTGCGCTGGATCTTTGGCCGGGCCACGGTGGTGCGCGACGAGTCGGGACGGCCAACGCGCGTCTACGGAACGAACGCCGACGTCACCGAGCGCAGAGACGCGGGGGAGGAGCTGGAGCGACGGGCGCGGCAGCTGGAGACCCTGTCGCGCCGGCTGATCGAGGCGCAGGAAGCCGAGCGACGCGCCGTGGCCCGCGAGCTCCATGATGACTTCGGGCAGGTCCTCACCGCGCTCAAGATCAATCTCCAGCGCGATGGCCGCGACGACGCCGAGACCCTCGCCCTGGTCGATGGAGCGATCGCGCGGATGCGCGACCTGGCCCAGGATCTGCGTCCGCCGCTCCTCGACGAGCTGGGGCTCGAGGCGTCACTGGCGTGGTACGTGGAGCGGGAGGCCAAGCGCGCGGGGCTGGCCTTCCGGCTCAAGATCCCCCGCCTGGAACGGAGACCGCCGGTCGCGGTGGAAATGACCTGCTTCCGGGTCGCGCAAGAGGCGCTGACCAACGTCATCCGTCATGCCCACGCCCGGGTCGTCGACGTCGAAGTCAGCCAGACGACCAACGGCCTGGAGCTCGTCGTGCACGACGACGGCCAGGGGTTCGACGTCGCCGCGGCCCGGCGCCGCGCGGCCTACGGGGCCAGCCAGGGCCTCCTCAGCATGCAGGAGCGGGTCGCGCTCGCCGGCGGAGTACTCGAGATCGATTCGGCGGCCGGCCGCGGTACGTCCGTTCGCGCGCGCCTGCCGCTCCCGCCCCCCAGTGGATCCTAAACCCCTGCGGGTCCTGCTCGCCGACGACCACGCGCTGGTCCGCGCCGGGCTGCGCGCGCTCTTGAGTGAGCTGCCCGGCGTGGAGGTGGTCGCGGAGACCGGCGACGGCCGGGAGGCGCTCCGGCTGGTCCGCGAACGCAAGCCCGACATCGCCTTGATGGACATCTCGATGCCCGGGCTCAACGGGCTGGACGCGGCGGCCCGGATCACCCACGACCATCCGGCCACCCGCGTCATCATGGTGTCCATGCACGGTGACGACGAATCCGTCCGCCGGGCGCTCGTGGCCGGCGCGTCGGGCTACCTGTTGAAGAACGCGGATCGGAACGAGCTCGAGATGGCCCTGCGCGCGGTCGCACGGGGGGACAAATGGCTGAGCCCGTCTCTGACCACCCGAGTGGTGGCGGCGTTCACGCAGGAGGCCCGGGGCTCGGGGGAGGGGCCTCTGGCGGCGCTCACTCCCCGCCAGCGCGAGGTGCTGCAGCTCGTGGCCGAAGGGTGTTCGAACAAGGAGATCGCGGGCCGCCTGCAGGTCGCCCTGAAGACCGTCGAGACCCACCGCACCGAGCTCATGGAGCGCCTCGGCATTCACGGCGTCGCGGGCCTGGTCCGCTACGCCATCCAGGTCGGCCTGGTGCGCCCAGGGCCCTAGGTAGTCTTCCCCTCGGAACCCCGGTCTTTCCCCGACTTCGCCCGCCGCCACGCCCCATTAGGGTTTTCCCAATGGGAATCCGCATCCTCCTGGTCGAAGACACCACCGCCGATGCCGAGCTGGTGGGCTTGGCGCTTCGCAAGACCGGTCTCGAATTCACCATCCGGCAGGTCCTCAACCGTCGCGACTTCGAGCGCGCGCTGGACGAGTTCGACCCCGATCTGATCGTGTCCGACCATCACCTGCCGCAATTCAGCGGGGGGGTGGCATTGGAGCTGGCCGGGGCGCTGGCTCCGGATGTGCCCTTCATCCTGGTCACCGGCTCGCTCGACGAGGAGACGGCGGTCGACTACATGAAGGCCGGTGCGACGGACTACATCCTGAAAGATCGCCTCACGCGCCTGGGCCCCGCGGTGCTCGGTGCACTCGAGCGCAAACGCGTGGAGCGGCAGGCGCGCGACCGGGAAGCGTATTTCCAGCACCTCATCGAGCAGGCGATGGATATCATCGCGGTAGTCGACGAGGACGGCGCGGTCCGCTACGCGAGCCCCTCCGTGCTCCCGCTCCTGGGTCATGCGGCCGATGACCTCGTGGGGCGGAACCTGCTGGACCTGGTGCACGGCGACGATCGCGAGGCGACGCTCCGCATGATCCGGGAAGGCACGACCACGGGGAAGGGGAGTCGGCCGCTCGAGCTGCGGGTCCGCCGACCGGACGGGACCTACTGCACCCTCGAGGCCATCGCCCGGCATCTGCTGGACGACCCCACGGTGCGTGGGGTCGTGATCAACGCCCGGGATGTGACGGAGCGGCGGTCGCTCGAGCGCCAGCTCCTGCAGGCGCAGAAAATGGAGGCGGTGGGACGTCTGGCGGGAGGAGTCGCCCACGATTTCAACAACATGCTGACCGCCATTCTCGGCTACACCGGTCTCCTGCTGGAAGGGCTTCCCACGTTGTCCCCGTTGCGGCCCGATATCGAAGAGATTGAGAAGGCCGCCCAGCGCGCTGCGGGACTCACGCGTCAGTTGCTCGCCTTCAGCCGCAAGCAGCCACAGGAAGTACGTGTGCTCGACCTCAACGAGCAGGTCGCTGATATGCACAAGCTCCTGGGGCGCCTCCTCGGCGAGGACATCGAGGTCGTCACGAAGGTTGCGAAGGCGCTGGGACCGGTGCGGGCCGACGCCAGTCAGCTGGAGCAGGTGATCGTCAATCTGGCCGTCAATGCCCGCGACGCCATGCCGGAGGGCGGACGCCTTACCATCGAGACCGCCAACGTCGAGCTCGACGACTCGTACGTCCGTGAGCACGTGCCGGTCCAGCCCGGGCCGTATGTGATGCTGGCGGTGAGCGACACGGGAACCGGCATGTCCGCCGAAACACTGTCCCATGTGTTCGAGCCGTTCTTCACCACGAAGGAACCCGGCAAGGGAACGGGGTTGGGGCTCGCGACGGTGTACGGGATTGTGAAGCAGAGTGGCGGCTATGTGTGGTGCTACAGTGAGCCGGGACAGGGAACGACGTTCAAGGTGTACCTGCCGCGCGTCGATGCGCCACTCGACCGCCTCCCCGCTCGGGATGCCGCGCGCGCCACGCGCGGATCGGAGACCGTGCTGCTGGTGGAGGATGAGACCGCGTTGCGAACGCTCGTCCGTCGCATCCTCGAGAAGCACGGATATAAGGTGCTGGAAGCCTCGACGGCGGACGCGGCGTCCGGGCTCGCCCGCGACCACGCCGGGCCCATCCACCTGCTGTTGACCGACGTGGTGCTGCCCGGGGCCGGCGGCCGCCAGCTGGCCGATGAGCTGCTCGTGCTGCGGACGGAGCTGCGGGTGTTGTTCATGTCCGGGTACACCGAAGAGGTCATCGCGCACCGGGGCATGATCACGGCGAACACGGCGTTCATCCACAAGCCCTTCACCTCTGAGGGGCTGGTGGTGAAGGTGAGGACGGTGCTGGACACACGGCGTCCCTAGCTTTGCAGGACCTCACTGGCGACGCGGCGGGCGCTGGCGATCGCGCCGTGGACCGTCGCGTTCTGGCCATCCGATTGGGTGGCTTCCCCCGCAAAGAAGAGCGTCGCCTCGAGAGGCGCCCCTAACTCCGCCCCCGCACGGCTGCCGCCCACGGCGGCATAACTGTAGGCACCACGCGAGAACGGATCGGCCTGCCAGTCGTGACTGAATCCGCCCCGGAGTCCCTGCTGCACCAGTACCGGGTCCATCTTAAGGGTCTTGGCCAGGGCGTCGAGCGCCAGGCGGACGCGCTGCGCCTCGCTGAGCCCTGCGAGGGCCCGCGCATTGGGGCCCGCCGCCCAGCCCGTCACCACGGGAAAGGGCGGTGGGCTGCTGAGCCACCAAACCGGAAACGGGGGATCACCGGAGAACAGGAAACCATCGTTCGTCAGGCGGTCCTGGCTCGCCCACACCTCCTCCCGGAGGCACAAGCTCACCCGTGCGACCATTCCCATCTCCAGCGCCTGGAGCGCTTGTTCCTTGCCGGAGAGCGCCGGCGCAAAGTGGATGGCCCCGGCCTTGAGCACACCGATGGGCGCCGTGACGATCGCCCGCGGCGCCGTGAGCTCGGCGCCGTCCGCGGTCCGGATGAGGACGCGCTTCCGGCCCCATTCGACGGCCGTCACCACGACGTTGCGCCGCACGTCGCAGAGCCCGGGATTCATCCGCGCGAGGATGGCCGCCACGAGGTGGTCGTAGCCGTCGACAAACCGGAACTGCCGATCGCTCCCCGGCCGCTCGTCGGCGGCGGTGTCCTGGATCAGCGCCTGGACGCTCATGCGGGCGGGATCTGCGGCGTGGTATCCCTCCACCAGACCCAGGGCCCGCGCTTTGCTCGCCGGATCGATGTCGGCGCGGTCGACGAGGTGCTGAAAGGACTCGTCGGCATCGCCCACCGCGGCGAGCGCGAGCAGCTGGTCCATGGAGGCGAAAAAGTCCGGACGCGGCGTGCCACGGCCCAACTCCCGGAGCCGTAAGCCCGCCTCCTGAACGACCCCCATGGTGGCATTCGAGGCGCCGTGAACGAACTCGGCTCCGAGCTCCACGGGACCGTCCGGCGTATGATGCGTCAGGACGCGGCCGCCGAGGCGGTCCCGTGCCTCGAGCACCAGGACCCGCATGCCGGCGGCGGAGAGCTCCCGGGCCGCGGTGAGACCGGCGACACCGGCACCGATGACCATCACCTCCGGCCCGGCTGGAAACCCCCTAGATTCGCTGGAACTCTTGATAGGTCCTCCATGACCGACCTCGGTCAGGTACAGCAACTGAGCTCCTGCGACGGACCGACGTTTCGGGAGCTCCACGAAATCTACGCCGTGTCGATCCCCGCGCGGGAGCGGAAGCCCGAGGCGCGGATCTGCGCGATGGTGCGCGCGCCCGAGTACCAGGTTTGGGTGCTGCCGGGCGCCCGCCGCATCGAGGGCTTCAGCATCCTGTTCCTGCCGCCCGCCGAGCGCTTCGCCCTCCTCGAGTACATGGCGGTGGCGCCGGAACGGCGCAATGCCGGCGTGGGGAGCACGTTATTCCGTCAGACCACGGTGCGGGTACCGCCGCAACACCGCGGCGTCCCCATCTTGCTCGAGGTGGACGCAGACCGGGAAGCGAGCGCCGATCGTGAGCTGCGGGCGCGCCGGCAGCAGTTCTACCGGCGCCTGGGGTGCGTTCGCATCTCCGGCCTGCGCTACATCCTGCCGCTGCCCGGGGAAGGCCCGGCGCCCGAGATGGACCTGATGCTGTACTCGGCGGAACCATTGCGACACTTTCCCAAAGCCGAGCTGGAACGCTGGCTCAAGACGATCTATCGTGACGTGTACGGTTCCTCGCCCGACGATCCGCGGATCGCCCGTATGCTGGACGACGTCGCAGACCCGGTCCGGCTCGACTGAGGCCGAGAGGAGACGCTGGCGTGACGACCGAATGGGAGAAAATCGCCGTGATCGCCGACTCGGCGGCGGCCCTCGGCATCGTGTTCACCCTGTTCTATTCCGTCTGGAGCTTTCGGACGACGTTGCGCGACAGCTATTACGCCGAGCTGGATCGCGTCTACTTCGAGCTGCTGAAGCTCAGCCTGGAGCACCCCGAGCTCCTGGACTTCCCTACGGCGCCCGATCCCGGCAAGGCGCGGGAGTACGATGCGTACGCGTTCATGGTCTGGAACTTCGTCGAGACGGTGTACGACCGCTGCCAGGGGTGGACGAAACGGAAGCTGCGCGAGACGTGGTATCCGGTGATCGCCGCGGAGAATGCCCGGCACCGGGGCTGGTTCGACCGCCCCGACAACCGGCTCAAGTTCAAGGAGCCGTTTCGCCGGTTCATCGATGCGCAGTTTCCGGCGCCACCGTCGGGCGCGCATACGCAGGGGCCGCGTTAAACGCTGGACGATCGCGACGAACAAACCGCGTGGGTCCAGCGGCGCTGATCGCGCGCGAGCGGTACATTCACGACCGACTCCGACCAGCGGGACGGCGACGTGCGGATCAGCGACATGAACTGGATGCAGGTCGAAGCGTATCTCAAGCGCGATGACCGCGCGGTCCTCCCCATCGGCAGCACCGAGCAGCACAGTTTTCTCCGCCTGATCGTCGACTGCATCCTGCCCGAGCGCGTCGCCGCGGAGGCGGCCGAACCCCTCGGCATTCCGGTCTTCCCGGTTCTGTCGTACGGCGTGACGCCCTATTTCCGGGAGTTCCCCGGATCCATCTCGCTGCGGGTCGAGACCCACCTCGCCGTCGTCCGCGACATCCTCGACAGCATGGCCCACTCGGGCTTCAAACGGATCATGATCTGCAACGGACATGGCGGGAACGGCGCCGCGCAGCAGTTCTCGCAGGAATGGGCCGCCGATCATCCCGGGTGCCGCGTGATGTTTCACAACTGGTGGAATGCACCGAAGACCTGGGCCAAGGTCCAGACCATCGACAAGGTGGCGTCGCACGGCTCGTGGATGGAGAACTTCCCCTGGACCCGGATTCCCGGCGTCGAGCTGCCCAAGCACCAGCGCCCTATGGTAGACATGGAGAAGGTGCGCATGCTCGATCCCGTCGCCATGCGGGGCTACATCCCCGACGGCAACTACGGCGGCCTGTACCAGCGCTCCGACGAGGACGTGCTCGCCCTGTGGCAGGTGGCCGTCGAGGAGACCCGCGCGCTGCTGGATGGCCCGTGGGGCGGCGTCTGA
>DATMOQ010000244.1:0-11194 GCA_035568195.1 Gemmatimonadales bacterium | reverse complement strand
CATGACCGTCTACCCGTTCGTCCTGCACATCGGCTTCCTCACCATCACCGGCTATGGCCTGATGATGATGGCGGCCTTCCTCGCCGCCGGATACGCCATCCAGCTGGAGCTCCGGCGCCGGGGTCTCGACGAAGAGTTCGCGGCGAGCATCGTGTGGTGGGCGGTGATCGGCGGGCTGATCGGCGCCAAGCTCTGGTACGTCGCGCTCACCGGGCAGATGGACGCCCTCTTCCGGCGCGGCGGATTCGTCTGGTACGGCGGGCTGATCGGGGGATCGGCGGGCGTGATCCTGGCCGGATGGCTCCGCAAGGTGCCCTGGCGCTTCACGGCCGATCTGGTCGCGGCCCCGCTGGCGCTGGGGTATGCGCTGGGCCGCGTGGGCTGCTTCCTGGTGAACGACGACTACGGCATTCCCACCTCACTCCCCTGGGGCATGACGTTTCCGGAGGGCCTCCCGCCCACCACGGTGAGCGAGCTCAAGCACCTGCACGTCAGCTTCCCGGCCGGGGTGAGCGACACGATGCTGGTCGCCGTGCACCCCACGGAGATCTACGAGACCGCCCTCATGCTGTTCGTGTTCTGGTGGCTCTGGAAACGCCGGGCTCACACCCACGGCATGGGGTGGCTGTTCGGTTGCTACCTGATGTTTTCGGGGGCCGAGCGGTTCCTGATCGAGTTCGTGCGGGCGAAGGACGACCGGCTGCTGGGACCGTTCACCCTGGCGCAGGCGACCGCGTTGATCCTGGTCGGCATCGGATTCTACCTGACCAGGAAGTGGGAGACACCCGACGGCACCGGGGCGAACCTCGCGATGGTGCTGGCGCCGAAGCCGGCGGAGCCGGCTGCGAAGGCGCCGGCCCCGGGCTAGGTCGGGCGGGGTCTCCGGCTCGCCGCCCACACGACCGCTACGGCCGCGAGCGCCAGCAGTATCCCCTGCGCCCACATGGACTGCGCCGTTGGATACATGCCGAGGGCCGGCAGCCGGGGGCCCCATTCCACCGGACGCATCCCCACCACGCCCGCGTTCTGCAGCTCCGCGACGCCCTTCCCCGCGAACACAAACGCCATGTAGTAGAGCAGGCCCCCGGTGACGGCGAAGAACGGGCGGAGGGGCAGGCGCATCCCGAAGAGGTTGATCGCCAGGTAGATCACCACCAGGCCGGCGCAGCCGACCGCGAGTCCTGCCACCACCGCCACCGCGCCGCCGGTGCTGCCGCTGGTGAGCAGAGCCTTGTAGAAGAGGATGGTTTCGAAGCCCTCGCGGTACACGGCCAGGAAGGCCACGCCCGCCAGGGCCCAGCGCGACCCGGAGGACAGGGCGCTCTTCACCTTGTCCCGGACGAACGAAGTCCACTTGTCCGCTTCCACCTTCGACAACAGCCAGTAGCTCACGTAGAAGAGCACCAGGGTGGCGAGGAGCATGGTCCACCCCTCGAGCGCCTCGCGCTGATTCGACGTCACCTCGAAGAGCAGCTCCACTCCGGCGAAGGTCGCTACGGAGGCCAGCACGGCCGCCCAGGCGCCCCAGGCCACGTCCCGCCGCCGCTCCACCGCCCCGGCTTTGGCCAGGAAGGCCATCAGCGCGCCGATGATGAGAATCGCTTCGAATCCCTCGCGCAGCGTGATCCCCAGGGACTCGAGGAAGAGGTTGGTCCGGGAATCCCGGTCGGCCACCCCGCGTTCGGCCCGCTCCAGCCCCGCGAGGAGCTGCTCGTGGATCCCCGCCAGCTCGGCGGGCGGGGCGCCGGCCGCGGCGCGCGTGCGCAGGTTGGCGAACGCATCCTCGAGCTCTCCGGCGAGCGGCGCGTTCCGGGCCCGCACGTCCGTCTCCACCTGCTCGAAGGCCAGATACGCGTCGAAGGCTTCGTCGGCCGACCGATGGGCCACCGCGGTGTCGAGCCGCGCCCGGACCGTGGCGAACGCGGCCATCACCTTCGAGTCGGACCGGAGAGTTGGAACGAAGGCCGCGACCGCCCAACGGTCGGCGTCGGGGAGTTTGCCGTCGAAGCTCGGCATGCCCGTGCCGGGGACACCGATGGTCACTTTGCGGTAGACGTCGAGCGGCGTGACCGTCCGCATTTCAGCCGGGTCGGTGAGGTCGGCGGGAGGGGGAGTGAGAGCTTTGCCCGCCGCGCCGTCTCCGCGTCCCGCCGGGCCATGGCACGAAGAGCAGGATTGCGCGAATACCGCCTGGCCCCGCGCGAGTGATGGTGGCACCGCGGGGTACTGGTCGAGGGCGCCGGCAAACGCCGCCCCGACCCGTTTCACGATCGCGTCCGCCCATTGCGTCACGGAATCGGGAGCGGGTGCCGAGGGCCGGTCGAGGGACGCGCGGAACGCGGCGAGCCCGGCTGCCACCGGCCCCCGCAGTGAATCGGGCAACGCCGCCACCTCGTGAAGCGCCTGATCCAGGAAAAGCCTGGCCTCGGCCACTTCCTCCGGGGCCAAGACCCGGCCGCCCGACGCCGGAACGCCGTTGCGGTATTCCTTGGCTGCCAGGGACACAGCCGAGACCATACGTCGCGCTGCCAGAACCGACGCCGAATCCTTCCCCTGCGCCGACAAGGTGCCGGCGAAGGCGAGGAAAACCAACGTGATTGGGTGACGAATATGGATGAGAATGATTCTCAGAAAGGGTGCGGCAGAATACTAGAGCGATTTTGTCGGGAAGGCAACGACGATCGCCACGGCCACGGCGGCCTGATGGGTGTGGGAGAGCGACAGCATCACCTGCGCCGCGTTGAGGTCCTTCGCGCGCCGGGCCGCGAGCCCATGCAGCGTCACCTGCGGACGTCCGTCCTGCTCCCGAACCACTTCGATCTCTCTCCATCCGATACCCCGGGCGGCTTCACTCCCCTGCAGTGCCTTGTAGACCGCCTCCTTCGCGGCCAACCGCACCGCCACGTGCTCCGCCGGGTCGGGCCGGCTGCGGCAGTACTCCGCCTCCGCTTGCGTCAACAGCCGGTCGTACACGTGCGAGCCCTTCTCCGCGAGCATCTGCCGCGCGCGCTCGACCTCCACCAGATCCACACCGACGCCGAGCGCGTTGAGCATCAGAACCGGAGCAGGCGCGCCAGCCACTGCGGCGCATCGAGGTAGCCGCCCAGGATCAGCCCCAACCACAGCAGCGCTCCCGCGCCCACCGCCCAGGTGAGGAGCACGGGCCAGAGGGACGGGCGCCATTGCGCCAGCGCGGTCAGCTCGGGATCCCACCGCTTCCGCTCCGCCAGCACAGCATCCTCCAGCGCGAGCCACGCGGCCTCGAGTCGCCGCGCCGCGGTCTGCACCGCATCCTGCCAGGCGTGATGGATCTCGTCGTCCAGAGTTTCCGCCGAGCGCACCCGCGCGCCCGCCCGGGCCAGCTCGTCCAGCGCGTTCACCAGACCGGTTCCTCCGGCCGAGAGCCGCGCGGTCAGCGCCCGGCGCTCCACGCCGGCGAGCTTTCGCGCCCGCCGTTTCCGGCGCGGCATCCGGACTCCCCGCCCGATGCGTTCTATCTGGTCGTCGAGTGTGTCGGCCACGCGTTCCGACGCGCGGCGCACGGCCTGCTCCCACGCGGCGAGCCAGGCCCCGCGGCCCAGCGCATCCAGCGCGCGCTCCCGGTCGCCGGACTCGGCCGTCGAGCGGCGCGCCTCGCCTCCGAGCTCGATCACCCGCGTCGCGAGCTCATCCGCGATGTCGTCCAGAGGGATCCACAGGGGCTCGGTCCGCCGGGGGACGATCAACCGGCCCAGTGCCGGCGCCATCTCCGGAACCCGCACGGTCATGTCGCGAGCCTCGCCGACCGGCCGGTGCGCTCTTCGTACTGGCTCACGAAGTACGGCAGAGACTCCGGGAGAAAGGCCTCGCGCGGAAGCCCCGTCGCGCCGATGGCCCGCTCGATACCGGCGGGGTCTCCTTCCACCTCGACCAGAACGTCCATCTCCGGATACCGCTCCATCCGCAGCGTCGCTTCGCCCAGCCGGAAGACCGTCACCAGTCGCTCGATCCGCTGCGTCTCGGCGAAGCCCAGGCGCACCAGCAGCTCCAGCGCGTTCCAGGGATCGCCCACCGCGAACTCGACCTCGGGGCGGTGCCGATACTCTCCCTGGGTCTCGACCGGTCCCTTCCAGCACAGCTCACCCCGGGCCGGACCGCTCTCAGGACGGTAGACCCGCAGCCGCAGCATTTCGTCCCGGCCGGCGAGGCGCTTCTTCCGGTCGAACCGGTGGTCCGTCATCTCCCCCGTGAACTCGACCGTGGCTCCGGCGCGCAGCAGGGCCGCTTCGAATGCCTTGACGTCGGGCACCCGGGCCTTGACCTCGATCTCGTCCCGGGCACCGCTCACACACCCAGGCCTTCGAGCACCGCGTTGGTGTCCGACAGGTCCGCGAACACCAGCTCGGCACCGGTGGCCTCGAGGTCCGCGACGCCATAGGAGCCCGTAGCCACGGCGAGCGCGCGCGCGCCCACGGGCCGCCCGCAGGCGACGTCGGCCGGCGTGTCCCCGATGATCCAGGTGTCTGTGCCGAGGATGGGCCGTCCGAGCAAGGCGGAGGCCCGCGCGAGGGCGACGGGTGGGAGATCGGGCCGGTGCCGTCCATCCAGGCCGTAGGCGCCCACCGCGAATCGCTCGAACCCGATCCCCGCGGCCTTGAGTTTGAGGGCAGCCCCGCCCACGACGTTTCCGGTGAGGAGACCCACCATCACCTCTCCGGCTGCTTCCCGGGGCGCCAGGGCCTCGAGCAGAGCCGGCACCCCCGGCATGGCCCGGGTCCCATACCCCGGTCGCTCGAGCTCTTCGGCGAGATGGGTGACGTATTGCGTGCAGATCTCTTCCACGAGGGCCAGATCATCGGGAGACGCGTGACCGCCCTGCGCCAGGAGCTCGCGCACGATCTGGGGATCGGTCTTCCCGTCGAGCCGGTAGCCGGGCAGCACGCCGGGCGTGCCCGCCCGGTCGATCAAGGCACGGTGAATGGCACGGCGGCCCGCTCCGTCAGTGTTGAGCAGGGTTCCATCGATGTCGAAAAGGAGGAGCTGCATGAGACAAAGCTAGACGGTTAGACGGTTAGACGGTTAGTCGGTTAGTCGGTTAGTCCGCTAGGAGGGATCGGGGCGCCGGACCGACGCCAGCTCCATACGGCCCACGGACACCGCGTCCCGGACGTCTTCGGAGACGACTCCGCCTTGGGCCAGCGAGGCGTGCACGATCCGGCCCGCTCCCGCCCACAGCGCGACATGCGACACGCGCCCATGGGTGACGAAAAAGAGCAGGTCACCCGATTGATAGCCGACTCCCTCGCTCGAGAGCGGGACCTCCCGCCCCTGCCCGGCCTGCTGCGCGGCGTCCCGCAACAGCGGCACGCCGCGCGCCGCCCAGATGTTCTGGGTGAGGCCGGAGCAATCGATGCCCCAGTCGCTGCGACCGCCCCAGAGATAGGGCGCGCCGCCATACCAGCGCAGTGCCAGCTCCGGGGCTGCGACGAGGCGCGCCTGGGCCCGGAACTCGACGTCGCTCCGCACCTCGCCGGCCAGCGGCTCTCCCATGCCGCCGTCCGCCATCTCGATGCCGCCCCGCAACCGCGGAGCCAGCCGGGCTCCGATGGGCAGCTGCCGCCGTCGGTCGCCGTCGCACAGGAGCGTCACGCCGACCGATCGCGCGGTGGCCCGTTCCACCCAGTCGTCGCCCCAGTCCCGTGACCCCAGGCGGGCGTAGCCCTCGTGGGTCCAGGCCACGTAGCGGTCGGGCGCGCGTACCCGGAGCCAGCTGCCGCGTCGCTCCAGGACCTCGAAGGCCTCGCCGTGGAGGAGCTCACTCAACCGCTGCGACGTCACATCCGGCGCGGCGAGGAGCGGCGCAAGGGCGGCGGTGACCACGCCCGCCACGTGCGCCGGGTCCACGTTGGGAAGGAGCTGGATGTCGGACGCGAGGCCGGCGGAGGCCGCGAGCCGGCGCAGGCCGGTCAGCGCGCCGGCGTCGGTGGTGGCGCCCCGCAACTCACCCGCGTCCACCGCGACGTCGAACACTCCCAGGCGCGCGTCGGGCACGGTGCGCCGGCGCAGGTCGTCCACGTCGCGCTGCCAGTGGTCGGCGCTCATCGGGCGGGAACATCCGCCAGGCCCGGCACCTCCGCCGTTCCCCGGGCGAGCCGCACCGCGCGCTCCAGCGCCGTCGTCATGACCTCGGCGGCCAGAGACTCGACCTGCAACGGAGACTTGGGCAGGACCTGCGCCGTGCTCACGGCGAAGCAGACGTCGCCGTCGAACAGCGTGCCGTAAGGCGTGATCCGGCGGGCCAGCGCGTCCGAGCCCGAGCGTCCCAGCTCTTCGAGCGCCAGGCGGTCGAGCTGCGCGTTGGTCGCGATCACGGCCAGCGTGGTATTCGACGTCGCCTGCGCCATGCGCCCGAACAGCTCTCCGCCCTGCGCCAGGTAGGCCTGCGCATCACGGGGGTGTCCGTCCGGTCCCCGCGCCCCGGCCAGGACCTTCCCGTCTGGCCCGCGCACGTCCCCCAGCGCATTGACCACCACCAGCGCGGCGACCACGAGGTCCCCGGATCGCGCGGCCCAGGTGCCGAGGCCTCCTTTCATCGCGTGCTCCAGGCCCGTCGCCTTGCCCACGGTCGCTCCGGCGCCGGCGCCCACCGAGCCTTCGGCGATGGTGACGCCCGCGGCTTCGCACGCGGCGAAGGCGTCATCGGCGCGGGGCCAGCGAGCCGCACCATCGGCGGGCAGATCGAAGATGACGGCCGCCGGAACGATGGGCACGACCTGGGCCGGCGGGATCGGAAGCCCCCGTCCCCGCTCGCGGAGCCAGCGCATGACGCCGTCCGCCGCCCCCAGGCCATACGCGGAGCCGCCGGTGAGCAGCACGGCATCGATGTGCGGGACCAGATGACGGGGGGACAGCGCGTCGAACTCACGGGTCCCCGTGGCCCGACCCCGGATGGCCGCAGCGGCCCGCATCCCGCCCGGAGGAGCGAGGATCACGGTGCAGCCGGTGCCGCCGCCGGCGTGGGTCCAGTGCCCGACGGTGATGCCCGAGACGGCGGACAGCGCGGGCAGGAACGCGGTGCTCATTTGCGTCCGAAGATAGCGCTGAATACCTTCGTGGCCCATGACCGATTCCACCGCGCAAACGAGCGTCCTGGTCGTCGACGACGAAGACGCCATCCGCCAGGCCCTCGAGCGTTTCGTCACGCGCCTGGGGCACCGCGCCGTCCTGGCGCGGGACGGCATCGCGGCGCTGGAACGGGTGTCACAAGGAAAGTTCGAGCTGATGCTCTGCGACGTCCGGATGCCGGGCTTGAGCGGCGTGGAGCTGGTGCCGAAGGTGCTCGAGCGCGATCCGGATGTGGCCATCGTGATGCTCACCGCCGTCGACGAGCCCCGTACCGCGGTGGAGTGCCTGAAGCTCGGCGCGTACGACTACCTGATCAA
Source organism: Gemmatimonadales bacterium (assembly GCA_035568195.1). Classification (GTDB taxonomy): domain Bacteria; phylum Gemmatimonadota; class Gemmatimonadetes; order Gemmatimonadales; family GWC2-71-9; genus 40CM-2-70-7. The sequence goes on along the minus strand of DATMOQ010000244.1, from coordinate 3,773 downwards.
ACCGGTGGACTTGGACGAGCTGGAGCTCTCGATGCGCACCGCGCTCCGGCGGCGCCAGCTCGAGATCGAACGTCGCGAGCTGGAGCGGTGGCTCTCCACCGAGGTGTCGGTGCGGACCCGGGAGCTCGAGGAAAAGACCGCGGCCCTGGAGGACGTCGTGTTCGGGGCGCTGGCGGCGGCTCCCGCCTGGACCGGTGCCGACGCGGCGATCCGGACGCTGGCTAAAGAGCTGGGGATGACGGAGGACGAAGTGCGGAACGAGATCCGGGTGCGGGGACTCTAGGCCGGCGCCGGACCCGCGGCCGCCTTTTCCTGGCAGGCTTTGCAGCGCGTCACACCCCGGAAGGTGCAGATCAGACAGATGAAGGTCCCGCAGTCCTGGCAGGGATACCCCTCCGACGCCCGCTCCTCGTTGCCGCACGCGCGACAGACCATCGCGTCGTGCTCTTTCAGTTTCGCCTTTTCGGGCTGCTTGTCCATCCGGGCCTCAGAGATCGAGGGAGTACGTCTTAATCTTGTTGATCAGGGTCGCCCGCGAAATACCGAGCTCCTTCGCGGCGCGGGTGCGGTTCCCCCCATGATGCCGGAGGGCGCGCTCGATCTGCGCCTTCTCCACGTCGGCCAGACTTTGCGGCTGATGCCGCGAGCCCGCCGCACTGCGCCGCAGCTCCGCCGGCAGGTGCTCGAGCGCGATCTGCGGCTGTCCCCGCGCCAGGATCATGGCCCGTTCCAGAACGTTCCGCATCTCGCGGACGTTCCCGGGCCAGGGCGCCGACAGCAGCCGGTCGAGCGCTTCGGTGGCGCACTCGGACGGTGACCCCGGCAGCTGCTGGTGCAGGTCCCCGAGAATGTGGGTGAGCAGCGCGATGCGGTCCTCGCGGGAGCGGTCCCGCACCGCCGGCATCCGGAGCGGCATCACGCTCAGCCGGTAGTAGAGATCCTCGCGGAAACGGCCGGCGTTGACGTCACTCACCAGGTCCCGGTTGGTCGCGGCGATCAGGCGGACGTCCACGGTGAGCTCCCGGGTGCCACCCAGCCGCCGGAACGATTTGGTCTCGAGCACCTTCAGGAGCTTGGGCTGCAGCTCGCCCGCCAGGTCGCCGATCTCATCCAGGAACAGCGTCCCGCCGTCCGCCAGCTCGAAGAGTCCCTGCTTCTTTTCCTTCGCGTCCGTGAACGCCCCGCGCTCGTGCCCGAACAGCTCCGAATCGAGGAACGTGGCCGACAGGCCGGCGCAGTTCACCTCGATGAAGGGCCCCGCCGAGCGCGGACTCATGCGGTGCACCAGACGCGCCGCCCACCCTTTGCCGGTGCCGCTCTCCCCCGTGAGCAGCGCGGTGGTCCGGTCGCTCCCGGCCAGCAGCTTGAGCTGGCGCGCCAGCTCCTGCATGGTGGAAGACACCCCGAGGGCATCAACGCCTTCGCCCACGCCGCCGGCCGCCAGACGCTCGTTCTGCCGGCGAAGCCGGACCTTCTCCGAGATGCGTGCCACCGCGGCCGCCAGGTGCGGCATGTCCACCGGCTTGGTGAGAAAGTTTTCGGCGCCGAGCTGCATCGCCTGCACCGCGGTCTGAATGTCGCCGTTGCCGGTGAGGAGGACCACGGCCGCGTTCTTGGACTTCAGCTGTTCCAGCGCGCCCAGCCCCTCCGAGTCAGGAAGGTGCAGATCGAGCACCACGACGTCGGGGCGGACCCGGTCGAACGTGTCCAGCCCCTCCTTCATGGTGCCCTCGCGGTACACCTCGGCGCCCAGGCGCTCGAAGTAGGCGCCGATGGAGCGCAGGACCCCTTCGTCGTCGTCGATGAGCAGGATGCTATCGGCCATTGGTGCTCCCGATTCCCCCCGGCACTGTGGCCGGATCCACGATGACGGTCAGCCCGCCCGGTACCACCCGGGTCTCGAACGGCGTCGTGCCGGAGAGCTCTCCATCGAGCTGCACCGGCCGCGGCCCGCCGTCCAGAACCTCCACCTTGATAGTGCGTCCGCGGGCGCTCCAGATCCGGCCCGCCGCGTCGGAGCCCCCGCGGGTACGCAGGAACGTCGCGAACGCGAGCACCGCTCCCCACACTCCGTCGGCCCGCAAGGCGAGCACGTCGAACCAGCCGTCGTTGGGCCGGACGGCGGGGGAGACCTGCACCACGTATGGAACGATTTCCTTGCAGTTCGCCACCAGGACCATCGCGGCGTCCACCGTGTGGGCGACGCCATCCACAGTCACACGATGGGCCACGCTCCTCACCTCCGGCAGGGTCGCGAGCGCCTTGGCGAAGTAGGCCCCGATCTTCCAGCGTGCCTTGAAGGCCGAGTCGGTCGCGGCCATGACCTGGGCGTCGAAGCCGGCCCCCCCGCAGACCGCGAAGAAATGTTCGCCGTCGGCGCGGGATACCTGTCCCAGGTCCATCGGGTACGCGACACCCTTCAGGATGGCACGCGCGGCCCGAACCGGATCGGTGGGCAGGCGGAGATTCCGAGCCAGAATGTTGCCGGTCCCGGCGGGTACCAGCCCGAGCGGAATGCCGCTCCCCACCAGACCGGCCGCCACCTGCATCGCGGTCCCGTCGCCGCCGATCGACAGCAGGGCGTCGAAGCCCCCATGCCCCTCCGCCGCGGCCTCGACCGCGAAGCGGCGGGCGTCTCCGGGTGCCGCCGTGGCGAGCACCTCCACGCGCCAGCCGCCGCTCCGGAGCGTGTCGCGCACCGAGAGCACCGCGCGGGCGTCCGTGCGCGCCGCGGCAGGGTTGGTGATGAGGAGGACGCGCGCCATCAGTAGCGGCGCTCCCAGAAGAGATCCAGGCCCACCTGCCGGACGGCGCTGCCGCTCAGCGCGTTCAGGTACGAAATGCTGCACGACTGCACCGGCTCGAAGCTCGCCTCGGTTCGCCACTCGGGGCTGATCCGGAACTGCACACTGGCGCCCAGCGTGTTGCTGAAATTCACCGGCGCGTTCTGACAGTAGCCCGCGTTGAGCACCAGGAACGTCTTCCGGCCGATCTGCCACCCGGCCGCGAGCTGGGCGCCCGACAGCAGGTCGCCCGAGCTGCCGGGGTGGAACTCGAAGTAGTCGATGGGAATCCCCAGATCCGATACCACGCTCTGCTCCACCTGCCCGGACACGAGGCTCGCGACCGCCGACGTGAGCAGGGCGTTCCGGCCCCCCAACGTCGCCCCCGGTTCTCCGCCCAGCGGCGCGCTCCGCTGGCCGAACAGCAGGTACGAAATGATCTCCGTCTGCGACAGGTCCGGCTGGTCCGCGGAGAGCGTCAGCTTCGGGACGAGGAGGGTGCCGCCGATCACCGCAGTGACCGTGACATCATGATCCGCCGGTCCGCTGCCGGAGGACGTGCCGCCGGTGGCGGGCTGCACCACGTGGGTCGCGCGAATGTTCAGCGCCGCATCGAGATCGGGAGTTCCGAAGTACCGGACCGTCCCCTGGGTCACCGTGAAGTCGCGCGTCACCGGCCCCACCGCGAGGCGATAGGTCCCCCGCGGGGTCTGCAGCGTCCCGCTCATCAGGTAGTTCCGAATCCGTTTGTCCAGGTTGAGGCTGCCGGTCAGCTGGATGTTCGCTTCCGAAGACCGCAGCCAGACGTCGTTCCCCATCGTCAGCTGCAGCCGGTCTATCCGCAGGCTGTCCAGGAATACGCTCTGGAAGGCGGGACCCAGACGCTCCCGGCGGATCAGGTCCGCCAACGACGTGTCGATCAGGGAGGCGATCCAGGGGTCGGGCGAGTCCAGGTTGATCACCCGCTTGTTCACGAGATCGGCGAAGTAG
>DATMOQ010000243.1:0-7188 GCA_035568195.1 Gemmatimonadales bacterium | reverse complement strand
GCACCGCGGCACAGGCCGAGCTGGTGGACCGGACCCTGGCGGCCACGCAGCACCGGTTGAACCACGTGCTGCTCCTGGACGTTCCGGAAGAAGAGCTCGTGACGCGGATGCTGGGACGGGCGCAGCTGGAGGGCCGGTCCGACGACACGCCTGAAGCCATCAAGACCCGTCTCAGCGTGTACCAGATGGAGACCGCGCCGCTGGTGGCGCACTTCGCTCAGCGAGGCATCGTGCGCCGGGTGCCGGGCACCGGCACCGTGGAGCAGATCGCGGAGGAGATCAAGCGGATCATCGGACGATGATCACCATCAAGTCGACCCGCGAAATCGAAACGATGGCGGAGGCCGGGAAGATCGTGGCCCAGACCCTGGCCCTCGTCGCCGCCAACGTCCGCCCCGGTGTCTCCACGCAGAAGCTCGACCAGCTGGCCGAGGAATTCATCCGCAGCCACCCCGGTGCCAAGCCGTCCTTCAAGGGTCTCTACGATTTCCCCGCCACGCTCTGCACGTCCATCAACCAGGAAGTGGTCCACGGGATTCCGTCGGCCAAGCGGGTGCTGTCCGAGGGGGACCTGGTCAGCGTGGACGTGGGCGCCTGGATCGACGGGCTGCATGCGGACTCGGCCGCGACGTTCGGGGTGGGGGAGATCTCCGAGCCGGCGCGTCGCCTCCTCGACGTGACCCAGCAGGCGCTGGCGGCGGGGATCGCCGAGGCGCACGCGGGCAATCATACCGGGGACATCGGGGCGGCGGTGCAGCACGTGGCTGAAGGGGCCGGATATTCCGTGGTCCGCGAGCTGGTGGGGCACGGGATCGGCTCGGCATTCCACGAGGAGCCGCAGGTCCCGAACTACGGCAAGCCCAAGCGCGGGCCGCGCCTCGTGGCCGGCATGACCATCGCGATCGAGCCGATGGTGAACGTCGGCACTCCCGACATCCGCACGCTTCCCGACAAGTGGACGGTCGTCACTGATGACGGCTCACTCTCGGCGCATTTCGAGCATACGGTTGCGGTCGGACCTGCCGGTACTCCGCCCCGGATACTCACCGCGGCCTGAACTCCCGCGGCCGCCGGGTGGTTGTGGCCGGCGCCCGGAGACGATAGAATCCAGCCGACCAAACTTCCCGGGACCGCCGTTGAATCGTCCCTCTGTTTTTCTCGTATTTGCCCTGCTGAACCCCGTAGTCTTGATCGCGCAAGAGCAGTCCACACCACCGCGGGTTCCATTCAACGCGGATTTCATCTGCGCGCAGACTGACTCCCAGCATCTGGCCCGGGTCGAATTCGAACCGCTCGCCCAGGGGGCAACCGTCGGCCCGGTGCTGAGCTGCGGCCCGAACGGCCTCACTCTGGGCGCCTTCGCCGGTCTGGAAGGACAGACCATCGACCCCACCTCCGTCCGCCGCCTGTGGGTGCGCCGTGGGTCCGGGTTTGCCGGCGCGATATGGGGCGCGATCGGCGGGGGCCTTCTGGGTTACGCCATCGCGTCCGCGCGGACTCACATTTGCGACCAACCTCCCAACTCGCCCATCGACTCCACGCACTGCCACGCCAACGTCGGGCCCGCGATCGCCCTGGGCGCGGGTGCAGGGGTCGGGATCGGATGGTTCTTCGGTCGCGGCATCCCGCGATGGAAGCCGGTTTATCGGGCCACGCCGTGACCCGGGTATCGCGCTTGGACGTCGGCCTGCTCCTGGGCCTATGCGGCGCCCCCACCCTGTGCGCCGCGCAGCTGTTCCAGGCGATCGTGGTTCGTGCGGACCTCGCGGCTCTGGACCCGTCGTACTCCCAGGGCATCCATCTGGCCTGGAGCGCCGGCGCCGGGCTGCAGGTCACACCACACTCGGACGTGCTCTTCGACGTCTCCAGGCAGAACCTGGCGGAGGAACTGGGTGGCGAGTCGACCTTCTGGCAGACCTATGTGGGAGGGTCGTGGGAACACGCATTCGGAGCGCCGGCGCTTTACCGACGGCAGGTGATGGTGACTGCGCGAGGCGGCGTGCTGATCCGCCCGGCCCCGTATGACGACGCACCCTACCTCGGGGTGGGCATCGGGCTCCGGTATCCGGTGGCTTCCTGGCTCCACTTCCAGGCAAGACTCGAGGATGACCTGGACCTTCCGAAGGGGCAGACCGTGCAGTCCTGCATCGCGCCGGGCTATTGCTCGCCCCTTCGCGTCGGCGGGCATCTGGAACACAACCTGGGTCTCTTTCTCGGCGCCGAGATCCACCAGTAGCGGGGTCCTTGGCCGGAGCGGTCATGTGGATGTCGTTGGTCTAGGCAACGTCAGTCCCGCGCAACTTAGAGCCGAGATTCACGCCGGCTCTCGGTTGGTCGTCTACCACTACTGTGTTTCGATCATTGTGGTGACGATGAAGGAAGGGTCAAGCATATACGTCATTCGCCCGGGTGACAGCGCGTTCACGAAGGGCCTCCCCTTTTCGCTTTGCTCTCTCATCCTTGGTTGGTGGGGCATTCCCTGGGGCCCGATCTGGACTATTTCCACCATCGTCAGGAATTGCCGGGGCGGCCTTGATGTGACCGCAGACACCCTTCGCAGAATCACATCACAACCTCCACCGCCCGATCTTGCCACCTTGCGTGCATGGTTGCGCTCTCCCTCTGCCACCACGCGCGAGCAGGGCCCCTCGATGCTGGGCGATCTAGGTGCAGAGGCGGTCGCGGCGCTACCGGACCTCGAACCCCTCCTCCGCGACTCAGTTCGAGTCGTGCGAACGCGGGCAAAATGGGCGATCGAAACAATTGAGGGTAAGTCTCGGGGCTGACGAGCGCCTGGAACTGTGGCGGTGTATGATCAAGGCGTGAATATGGCGCGGCCCATCAGGCCGTAATCGGCCTTTCTCAGGAGGTTCAATGCATCCCTTGATGGTTCGCGCTTCACTCGGGCTCTCCATTGCAGCAGTCGCGCTGGCGTGCGAGGGCAACAACTCTCTCCCGGCGGGTCCCAGCGGGCCGGCTCCGACCTCTGACCAGGTGCTCGCCACCAATGCCACCATTCGGTACGTCGGGATCGAGGGTGGCTGCTGGGGGCTCGTCACTCCTCAAGGCCAATATGAGCCCGTGTCGCTGGCGTCTCAGTTCCGGGTCGACGGGTTGGCCGTGTATGCGGTGGTGCGGAGCGCCCCGACGGCCGTGAGCGCATGCATGATGGCACCGTTGGTCACCGTGGAATCGATTCGGACACGCTAGCAGGAGGACTGTGGCGCTGCCCAGGGATTTCCCGCGGCTTGAAAGCCGCTCTCGGCGCGAGCGCGCCCTGAAGGGCTTGAACGGCCGGAAGCCCTCGGGTTTGCAGGCCTTCAGGCCGCGCACGGGCCGAGAGCGCCCTTCAGGGCGCGGGAACGACCCGTGGGCCTATGGGATCAAGAGGTAATGCCCGTCCGAGACCCGATTCCTCATCTGCTCAGAACCAGACGCCCACCCTACAAGCGAACCGGGTTCGTGGTCGCGGCCTACGGGTTCCTCGGACTGTCACTGGTGCTCTTCCTCATTCGCGCCGGCGCGTTCTGGTCCTTCGGAACGCTGGCGATCGGCTTGGGCTCGGGCGTGGGGGAGTTGTGGGTGCAGGCGCGCCGCTTCAGGGAATCCGCCTGATTTGCCGACAATCACGCTGACCACCGCCATCCATGCGCCCATCGATCGCTGTTTTGACCTCGCCCGAAGCATAGACCATCACGTCGAGAGCATGCGAGGAACCGGCGAACGCGCGGTGGCGGGCGTGACCAGGGGACTCATTGAAATGGGGCAGGACGTAACGTGGGAAGCGCGTCACTTTGGCCTACGTCTGCGTCTCACATCGCGGATTACCGCGTACCAGCGGCCGAGCTATTTCCAGGACGCCATGGTCGCTGGCCCGTTCGCTGTCTTCGTCCACGACCACCACTTCCTAGCGGAGCAGGGGGGCACCACGATGCGGGACGAAGTGGAGTTCCGCAGCCCCCTCGGCTTCATTGGGGCACTCGTTGATCGACTCGTCCTCGGGCCTTACTTGCGCAGGCTTCTCACCAGGCGGAATGCATTGCTCAAGCGAGTTGCGGAGGCTTCCACTACCCCCGCTGCCGCCTCATGACGAACGTCCCCTGCGCCACCGTCCCCTTGGCCGATCGCTGATACCACTTCCCGAACACTGAATCTCCCCGCACCACGCCGGACACTTGCAGACCGCAGTTGAAGCCCTGATGAAAGTCCACTTTGACGGAGTGAGGCCCGACGCGCAGCAGGCGGGCCTTGCCCTGCAGCGTCATGCACGGATCCGGACGCGCCAGCCCCGCCATGCCCAGGGTATAGGGACCTTCCACCACCCGTCCGACGTGCGCCACCGTGACGACGTCGAGCTCCAGTGTGGCCGAGCCGCGCCGGTTGGTGGAGCCGGACCCGCGGGCCGGGCGGAAGTCGATCACCCAGTTGCCCTTGAGCTTGAGCAGCCCGGTGTCTTGTAGGGCCAGGAAAACGGCGAGGAGGCACGTCAACCGCATCACTGGCGTGCCTCCGCCAGCCGGGTGAGTGCCTCGACATGCCCCCGCTGCATCCGCTCCAGCGTGAACCGCTCCACCACCCGCGCACGGCCCTGACGGCCTCGCGCCGCCCGCTCCCCACCGTCCGCCAGGAGCCGGCCCAACGCGGCCGACAATGCCGACCGGTCGTCCGGGGGCACGATCACGCCGGCGTCCCCGACCACCTCCGGCAAACTCCCCGCCCGCGCCACCACCACCGGACACTCGCTTGCCATCGCCTCGGCCACGGCGAGACCGAACGCTTCCATGCTGGAAGGATGGACGAAAACCGTGGCGCCGGCGTAGACCGCCGGGAGCTCGGCGGCCGCCACGGTACCGGGCAGCCTGAGCTCCACTCCCCACGCGGCCGCCCTGGCCCTGAGGGGCTCGTGCTGCGATCCCGCCCCCACGAGCAGCACCGCGGGCCGGGGATCCGGGAGTGTGGCGACGGCAGCCAGGAGTGTCTCGTACCGCTTCTCCGGCTCCAGGGCTCCCACGCCGGCCACCACGGGCCCGTCAGGCAGGTCGAAGCGGCGGTGAAGGGCGGCGGCTGCCGCGGGGTCGGGCCGGAACCGGCCCGTGTCCACGCCTTCGTTGATGACATTATGCGGGCGCCGGAGAATGAACGGAGCCGCCGCTGCGACGTGGTCCACGGCGCCCACGGTCAGGAAGTTGGTCAAGTCCACTCTTGGGTAAGCCAGCCGGAAGAGCGGGTCCCCAGGCGCAGTCCACTCGGGAAACAGATACCGGGCCACGAGCGCGATCCGCAGACCAAACACCGCCGCGGCGCCGTGCACGACATCCCGGCGCTTGTCCACGATCAACACGTCGATCCGGTGTTCGATCAGCGCCCGCCGGAGGCGCCGCACCGCCCGCAGGGACGTCCGTCCCACGGGCAGCTCAGTGACCGGAATCCCTTCCAAGGAGCCGCGGAGCGTGACGGCCCGGCCCGAGGAGAACATGCGGGCGTGCCACCCGGCTGCCTGCAAACCGTGGGCGATGTTGAGGTAGCTGACTGCCGAGCCGCGCCAGCTCTGCGCCGAGGTCAGGTAGGCGGCGCGGATTCGAGCTCCTCGGCCTCGGCCAGGAAGGGCCGCCCCAGCGACTGGTCCGTAAGCGAGGCGATGTTGATCCGTACGTTGGCGAGAGAACCCGCCAGGGCCGCCCGGCCCAGGGCCTGGGCCACGCCGGCATCAGAGCTCGCGTTCTTGTTGCCGATGGCGCCGATGTCCTTCGCCAATGCGATCACCCGGACTGCTCCCCGCGCCATCGCGAGCGGGGTGCGGGCGGCTCCCAGGAGCGCCTGATCGATCACCTGGGGTCGGGCCGGATTCTCTTTGGGGATCTTGTACGCCGCGCTGACGCCCCCGTAGGCGACGGCATCGTCGTCCACGAGCCGCCGCAACTCTCCGCGTACCGCCTCGGCTTCCGCCAGGATGGCGATGGCGCGGTCCTGAACCGCCGCATACGCCTTCCGGCCGATGGTGAGCCGGGCGACCATCGCCACCAGGGCGGCGCCCAGGGCGCCCGCCAGGGCGGACGCGCTCCCGCCGCCCGGGACCGGCGCGCCACCCGCCAGCTCTTCGATCCAGCCGTCGAGTGTGGGCCCTTCGGCCTCTCGGATCTTCGCCTCCAGCAAGTGATCTCCGGCGTCCGGCAGACGCAGGCGCTCGGCCCCCGCGCCGAGAATCCCACGCTCGGGGATCAAGCCCACCACCTCGCTCTTGGTCACTCCGACGCCCCGCTTCTTCGCCTCGGCCTCGACCGCGGCGAACACGGTGGCGGGGGAAGTGACGTCGATGTCGAGGAGATTCATGGACACCTGGGCCAGACCCGCTACCGAGAACCCGCTGGCCTGCACCCCGGGCAACCCGCCGCTCGACGTCCGTACGGTTTTCGCGATCTCCTTCGCGATGGCCACATCCGGAGTGTCCAGATAGACGTTGAAGGCCACGAGAAATGGGCGAGCTCCGATGGCCGTGGCGCCCGCAGTGGGGTGAATGCGTTTGGGACCGAAGTCCGGATCGGCGGACTGATCCTTGCCGATGCGGTCCCGCAGGCCTTCGAACTCACCTTTCCGGATGTCGGGGAGGCGTTCGCGCTCCGGGCGGGCCGCCGCCTTGGCATACAGATACACGGGAATTTCGAGCTCCCGTCCCACGCGCTCGCCCAGCTGCTTGGCCAGTGCCACGCACTCATCCATCGTGATGTCCCGGACCGGGACGAAGGGCACGACGTCCGTGGCTCCCATGCGGGGGTGCTCGCCGGAGTGGCCGTTCAGGTCGATGCGCTCGCGCGCGACGCGCATGGCCCGGAACGCCGCTTCGACCGCGGCCTGGGGCGGCGCCACGAACGTGAACACGGAACGATGGTGCGCCGGGTCCGACTGCACGTCCAGGAGCCGCACACCCGGAACCGCCGTAATCGCCTGCCGGAGCGCGTTGATGACTCCGGCGTCCTTGCCATCTGAGAAATTGGGAACGCATTCGACCATCGGTGATGCCATGTCAGCGCAGCCTCGCGATGTCCAACAGCCAGGAGTGAAGGGCCGGGTTACCGGCCACGATGGAGCCCTGCGACAGAATCTCCGGGGATCCCTCGAGCGTGGTCAGCGTCCCCCCCGCCTCCCGGATCAACAGCGCGCCCGCGGCAATGTCCCACGGCGCCAACGAGA
>DATMOQ010000242.1:0-3092 GCA_035568195.1 Gemmatimonadales bacterium | reverse complement strand
GAGCGCTCGACGCTTCACCTCGACGGTTTGTTTCTTGACGTCCCGTCTCTCGACGTCTTTGTCTTTCACAGTCCCATCGTCTCCCTCCGCCACCGGGCAAAGTTGACGACGTCGTCGATGGGAGGGACGGCGTTCTCATCCCCGTAAGCCGTGAACATTCTCCATTTCATGTATTCCCGGGGCGGGAGGGGCAGGAAGGGGAATCGGCGGAACCAGTCCCGGGCCCGGAAGCTCCACGCCAGACGGACTAGATCGAGGGCCAGCCGGGGGGAAAGCGCGGCGCGCGCGCCAAGGCGGAGGTAGAACGCGGACCAACTCGCGGGAGCCTGCATGCGCCTCGTATATTTATCGGTCTATGAAGCTCGCCAGCGGTCGCGCCGCGCGGCCCGACCCCTCGCTCACTCCGTCCCTGGCGCGCTACCGCAGTGAGTTCCCCATCTTCACGGACACCATCTACCTGAACACCTGCTCCCTCGGCGCCCTGGGTTCTCGGTCCCGGCGGAAAGTTACCGAATTCCTGGACGGCTGGGAGAAACGGGGCGCTGCGGCCTGGTATGACGTGTGGTGGGCGGCACTCGCGGAGCTCCGGACCCGCTACGGCCGCCTCGTCGGCGCCGGGGCCGCCGAGATCGCGCTCGCACCGAACATCTCGACGGCGGTCGGCACCATCGCCAGCGCGCTCGACTACCGCACCCGGCCCAAGGTCGTCGTGACGTCTCTCGACTTTCCCACCGTCGCCTACCAGTGGCTGGCACGGCGCCCGCAGGGTGTGGAAGTCGTGGTGGTGGAGAGCCCGGACGGCGTCACCGTGCCGGTGGAGGCCATCGCCCGCGCGGTCGACCGGCGAACGGCCCTGGTCGCGACGTCGCACGTCTTCTTCACCACCGGAGCCATCCAGGACATCCGCGCCGTCGCGGCCGCGGCGCACGCCCAGGGCGCGCTCTGCCTGGTCGATGCGTACCACTCGGTGGGGCAGATCCCCGTCGACGTCCGGGACGCGGACGCGGACTTCCTGGTCGCGGGTGGCTTGAAGTGGCTCCTGGGTGGACCGGGCATCGTGTTCCTCTACGTCCGGGACACGCTGGCGCGCTCGCTCGAGCCCGCGCTCGCCGGCTGGTTCGGGCATCGGGACCAGTTCGCTTTCGATCCCCGCGGACTGGAACGGCACGATGACGCGCGCCGGTTCGAGCTGGGGACCCCCGCACTCGCCGCGGTGCACGCGCAGCTCGGCGGCCTCGACTACATCGAAGAGATCGGGATCCCCGCCATCCGGGCGGCGGCGGGGGCGCTGGCCGAGGACTTGATCGAGCGGGCCCGCGAGCGCGGCTGGCACCCCCGGGTGGCGAAGGCGGCCGCCGACCGGTCCGCGATTGTCATGCTCCCGATGGCCGATCCGCACGCCGCGGTCCGGCATCTGGCCGAAGCCCGGATCATCGCGGACGCGAGGCCCGGGCACGTCCGCCTTTCACCTTTCTTCTATAACGTGCGGGACGACCATGTCGCAGCAATCGAGCAACTTGCCCAGATCGACCACTGAAGACGAACGGCTCCTGGCCGCGCCGGGCATCAACGAGCGGCGGTCGTTCACCCACTCCGATCCCTGGCGGGTGCTCCGCATCATGGGGGAGTTCGTGGAGGGGTTCGACACGCTGCACGACGTCCGGAATGCCGTGACGATCTTCGGGTCGGCCCGCACCAAGGCCGACGATCCGGTCTATGAGCAGGCGATCCAAACCGCGAAGTTGCTCGCGCGGGAAGGCTTTCCGGTCATCACCGGCGGGGGCCCGGGAGTCATGGAAGCCGCCAATCGAGGGGCCCAGGAGGGAAACGGGCTCTCGATCGGGTGCAATATCGAGCTGCCCTTCGAGCAGCACCTCAACCCGTACGTGGAGCGCTCGATCAATTTCCGTTACTTCTTCGTGCGGAAGACCATGTTCGTGAAGTATTCGACGGCCTTCGTCGTTTTCCCGGGCGGATTCGGCACCCTGGACGAGATGTTCGAGGCCCTTACCCTGATTCAGACCGGCAAGGTCAAGCACTTCCCGCTGGTGCTGATGGGCACGACGTACTGGGAGGGCCTCATCGCCTGGCTCCGCGAGCGCGTGGCCAGTGAAGGCAAGATTGCGACCCAGGACCTCGAGCTGTTGCACTTGACCGACGATCCGGCCGACGCCGTTCGCTGGATCACCAAGGCACGCGAGCGCCGCACCGCGGCGCACGTCGCCAACACCAACAACCCCTAGTGATGAACCCGATGACCCGATCTCAATATCTCGGCGGCCAGCGCATCGATCCCCGTCCCATTTCCGGGAAGGAGACCGTCGCCGACCTGATCGACAACGCCTTCCTGGCCTACAACGCCGGGCGGCTGCACGAAGGCTGCCGGCTCTTCGTCGAAAAGATGCTCGCGCCCGACTGCACCGTGGGGATGAGTCTCACGGGCGCCATGACCCCGGCCGGGCTGGGGATGTCCACCATCATCCCGCTCATCGAGGCGGGCTTCATCGACTGGATCGTCTCCACCGGCGCGAACCTCTACCACGACGCTCACTTCGGCCTCGGCCTGGCCATGCACCAGGGTACGCCCTTCATCGACGACGTGGTGCTGCGGGAAGAAGGGGTGGTTCGCATCTACGACATCTTCTTCGATTACCAGGTCCTGCTGTCCACCGACGCGTACATCCGCGAGGTGAGCGCCGGACCCGAGTTCCAGCGCCCCATGAGCACCGCCGAGTATCACTACCTCCTGGGCGGGTACATCCTCGAGCGCGAGAAGAAGCTCGGCATCTCCCGGAAGTCGGTGCTGGGTGTCGCCCATCAGTGCGGCGTGCCGATCTACACCTCCAGTCCCGGCGACTCGTCAATCGGCATGAACGTCGCCGAGCAGGCGCTCGCGGGTTCCAAACTGCGGTACGACGTGAGCGCCGACGTGAATGAGACCGCGGCCATCGTCTATGCGGCGAAGGGTGGGGACCAGACGTCCGGCGTACTGATCGTGGGCGGCGGGAGCCCCAAGAACTTCGTCCTGCAGACCGAGCCCCAGATCCAGGAAGTCCTCGGCATCAGCGAGAAGGGGCACGACTACTTCCTGC
>DATMOQ010000241.1:0-3953 GCA_035568195.1 Gemmatimonadales bacterium | reverse complement strand
CGTCACCGCCATGTGATTCTCTCCTTCAATTAGGATGGCTTCAGTCTCTCGTGAACCCCGGGCTGGCGCCCGGGGTCATGTACTGCGAAGACTCCTTCGGGTGTTCATGACCCCGGGCGCCTCGTCCTTTAGGGAAAGACTCGGGTCTGCCAAGCCCTCGATCACTTCACCAGCCTGCGCCGAGAGCCACACCCCGGGCAGAGGCAGCGTGATGACCACTTCGTCCGGGACCCGCGATCCGCGGGCCCCGTACTGCGCCAGCGCCGCCGCCACCTGCGGGGGCGCAAGATCGGCGGCCAGGAGCGGGAACGCCAGATAGCTCCCCTGCGCGCCCGCGACCTGGTTCTCGATGATGTCGGAGACGGCGCGCCCGCCCGCATCCCGTACCCGCGAAAGGGCCAGGTGGCGCACCGCCGGATCGCCCGCCGCGATGATCGCCGCGGCGTAATGCGGCAGGTTGGCGCTCACGTGCGCCAGGAGGCGGCTCTCCTGGGAGGCCAGCCCTACCGACTCGATCATCGCGGCAAGCGAGGCGAGCGGCATCCGGGACTGGCCGGGCACGAGCAGGTTCTGGACCGTCAGCAGCCGCCGCCAGGCGTCTCCCTTCCGCCCCTCCACATGGAGGTTCTGGAAGAGCGCCGGGGCCGCCGAGCCGTTCTCGAGGGCCAGCTCGCCGGGATAGCGCAGGGGATGCTGGTGGAAGTCGGCCAGCCGGATGGCGCCGATCCACTGATTCGCTTCGGGATGGTCCTGCGACAGAGGCCCGCGGGCCGCCTCGGCCGGGAAGAAATGCACCGTGTACCGCATCTCATCCGCGTGGAGGTAGCAGAAGATCTGGGCCAGCTGAGCCGCCGTCTCCGCGCCCGGCTCCACGATCAACCGCAGCTCGGAAACCGGAGGCGTCGTGCCTGCCTGCTCCCACTCCGCTCCCCGGCCGGACCCAAGACCGAGCAGCGCGTCGAGCTCGGGGACGAGCGTGCGGTCGAGCAGGACGCGGCGCAGCACGTGACCGTACTGCCGCACCATTCCCCGTACGGCCTGGTTAGGCAGCCGGAACGGGACCAGGATAGCAGGGCGCACGCGCGCCGTCCGCGCCACCACGCGGTACCGCTGCAGCGGCTCGTAGAAGTGATAGGTCATGAGGCGGTCCGCGCGGGGGTTCTTCACCGTCCGGATGCCGGCATCGGGCGGTGTGTCCGCCCGCGCATCCCCCACACGCAACGGAGCGCGGCGGACCGCTTCGGAAACCCGCACCGCCCGCTCGTTCAGATAGCGGACCGTGTCGATGGCTCCCTGGGCCAGCGCCCCGGCAGTGTCTCCCTCCGGGCGGAGGGTGAGGGGATCGAGAGGCCAGGTGGCGCCTCCTTCCGACACCAGGTCGGACAAGAGGGGAGAACCGATCAGGCGCGCGAGCGTCTGCAGCGGCCGTTCCCGCGGCGGCCCGGCTTCGCCCCACCGCCCATCCAGGATGGCCACGCGCACTTCGTCACCGGGCGCGAGGGCCGCGCTGTAGAGCAGGTCGCCCGTGGCGTATCCCGCCGGCTGCCAGTACTGCTCCACCTCCACCACCGCGCCGTACCTCAAATCGCTCGGCGTCTCGGACGGCGCCTCGAAGAAATCGACCGCCTGCGGCGCCGGCGGAAGCCGTGGATGGTCACCCGACGACAGGAGGGGCAGCTGATCCGTGGGGGCGGGGGCCGACGGGGGCGCGAAGACCATCAGGCGGGCGAACTGCAGGACCTGCCCCGGGAGCCCGCCGGCCGTCGCCAGGTCACCACCCGACACCGGCCGCGAGACCGCGCCCGAGACGCGCTCGGGCCGGGTGGCCATGGCCACGGGGAGGTCCTTGGGAGCCGGGAGCTCCACGGTTCCCTCGAACAGACGCAGCGCCGTCAGCTCGATGGGCATTTCGTTGCGGAGGCCGATCCGGATCCGGACCACGGGCTCGGCGGTGGGTGGCATGCGCACCAGACCCTCGGCGTCGCTCACCCAGTAACCCGCGGAGTTCCCGGCGTCATCCAGCCGCGTCACCGGCACGCCCGCCACTGGTGCTCGCCCGCCGTCGGGACGGAGGATGCGGAGGACCCAGGAAGGCGGGGAGGTGAGAGTGTCAGTCATCTGTCGGGGAATATAGAGCGCGCTGGCCGGGCCCGCCGCCGCTCCCTACCTTCTCTGCTCCCCGAGAAACGGAGCGCGTCGATGTCGGACCGGAATCTGGATCGTCGATCGTTCATTGGTGTCACCGCGGCGGCGGGCGCGGCGCTGGGTGTAGCGCGTCCGGCACGGGCGCTCGCGAGTCAGGCCTTTATGCTGCCCGCCGCCGACATCGATCTGAACGAAGTGACAATCGCCGGGCTCCAGGCGGGGATGGCGAAAGGCCAATACACCGCCCGGGCGCTGGCCGAGGCGTATCTGGCCCGGATCGACGCGGTGAACACCCGGGGGCCGATGCTGCGAGCGGTGATCGAAACCAACCCTGACGCGCTGGCCATCGCGGACACGCTGGACGCCGAGCGGAAGGCGAAGGGGGCGCGGGGACCGCTCCACGGAATCCCCGTCCTGCTCAAGGACAACATCGGGACCAAAGACAGGCAGCAGTCGACTGCCGGGTCCCTCGCGATCGTCGGGAGCGCCGTGCCGCGGGATGCGTTTCTCGCCGACAAGCTCCGGGCCGCGGGGGCGGTGATCCTGGGCAAGTCGAACCTCTCGGAGTGGGCCAATTTCCGGTCTTCGCACTCTACGAGCGGCTGGAGTGGCCGCGGGGGGCAGTGCCGGAACCCATACGTGCTGGACCGGACGCCCTCAGGATCGAGCTCCGGCTCGGCGGTGGCCGTCGCCGCGAATCTCTGCGCCGTGGCCGTGGGCTCCGAGACCGACGGGTCGATCGTGTCCCCGTCGTCGTGCAATTCGATCGTGGGCATCAAGCCCACACTGGGCCTGATCAGCCGCGCCGGCGTGATCCCCATCGCCCACAGCCAGGACACGGCGGGGCCGATGGGGCGGACTGTGGCGGACGCGGCGACCTTGCTGGGCGCGATGGTGGGGGTGGACGCTCGCGATCCCGCGACCGCGGACAGCGCCGGGAAGCTCAAGACCGACTACACGGCGTTCCTGGACCCGCAGGGCCTGAAGGGCATGCGCCTGGGCATTGCGCGGGCGCACTACTTCGGGCAAAGCCCCAAAACCGACGCGCTGATGGAGACGGCCATCCAGGTCCTCAAGGACCACGGGGCCGTGATCGTCGATCCCGCGGACATCGCGACCCTGGGCAAGTTCGACGACTCGGAATTCGACGTCCTGCTCTATGAGTTCAAGGCCGATATCAACACCTATCTCGCGCAGCTCGCTCCGGGCGGACCCAAGTCCCTCGAGGAGCTCATCGCCTGGAACACGGCGCATCAGGACCAGGAGCTCAAGTACTTCGGCCAGGAAGTCTTCGTGCAGGCGCAAGCCAAGGGGCCGCTGACCGAGAAGGCCTATCTCGACGCTCTGGCCAAGGACCATCAGATGGCGCGGACCGACGGGATCGACGCGACCATGCAGAAGTACCAGCTCGACGCCATCGTGGCGCCCACCAACGGCCCGCCCTCGCCCCTCGACTTCGTGAACGGGGAAGGCGGATCGGTGTCGTCGTCCACCGTCGCCGCGGTGGCGGGGTATCCCAGCGTCACCGTGCCCGCGGGCTACACGTTCGGATTGCCGGTGGGGATCTCGTTTTTCGGAAAGCCCTGGAGCGAGGGGACGCTCATCAAGGCGGCGTACGCCTATGAGCAGGCCTCGAAGCTCCGGGTCAAGCCGGGCTTCGCGCCGACGGTGGCGTACTAGACGTCAGACGTCGCCGCCCTCGCAAACTCGCGCACGATGTCGCCGGCGGGCTCGATCCGGTCAATTCCCGCCACACTCTTGCCCGCCTGCCAGTAGTCCTTGGATGAGGTGCCCTCGAGCGCACCGCG